>JANMRE010000615.1:0-2433 GCA_031370885.1 Gemmatimonadaceae bacterium | reverse complement strand
CACCACTTGCTCGATATTCCCCAGTGACTGTACGTCGTCCATCACGTAGCTCATCACGGGTCGTCCGGCAACCTTGAGCATGGGCTTCGGCACGACGTGCGTGTGCGGACGCAACCGTGTGCCCTTCCCGGCCAAGGGTATTATGACCTTCATCGTGTGCTGTGCGTTGTGAGTGGACGGTGCCGTGTCGCGGAGGAGACGAGATCCATGCTGCTCAAGATGCCGAGCGGCAGCCGTTGGGGCGAGGGGCTCACGGCGCGCTGGTTCCTTCACGACCGTACCGGTCGTTAATACGCACCACGTCATCCAGCTCCGGCGTGCTCGCTTCAAGCACATCGATGTCGGTCACGGCTTCGATGGAATGGATTGTGTGTGGCGTAATCCGGAACGACTGCCCGGCCACAAGCCGTTGGTCGCGCAGTTCCGTATCGCCGGGTAACTGCACCCAGTATTTCATTTCTCCACGAAGCAGGTACACCGTTTCGTCCTTCCACTCATGGTACTGAATAGAGAGCTTCTCCCCCGCCTTCACGTGCAGGATCTTGCCGACATAGCGATCGGTGTGCGCCCAGATCGTTTCGTGTCCCCAAGGCTTGACCACGTGACGCACTTCGACGGGACCGCACATATAACTCCGGTTAAGCAACTGCGGTTTGGGTCCTTCACTGCAGTTAGGCAACTGCAGTTGGGTGGTCCTTCAACTGCAGTTGGTGTACCACAACTGCAGTTGATGTACCACAACTGCAGTTGATGTACCTCAACTGCAGTTGCTCATCCGCGGTTTCCAATCTTACGACGCAGCACACCGAGCTTCCGCCGCAGCGAGCCGTCCATGACCGTGTCGCCTATACGCACGACGATGCCGCCGAGGATTGACGGGTCGACCTGCAGGTGCGGCACGACGGTGCGACCCATCACCTGCGACAGGCGCGTGGCGATGACCGCGCGATCGTCGTCGGATGTTTCGCGGGACACGGTGACTCGCGCGTGCACGATGTCGTTGGATGCGTCGAGCAACGTGTCGTATTCGTCGGAGATGGCCGGGATCAGCGATTGCCGTCGATTCTGTACCAGGGCTTCGAGGAAGCGCAAGAACAGGCGCGGCACCCGATCACCGAGGGCGCGCGTGAGCATGCCGCGCTTGTGGTCCGCCGGAATGCGCGGCGACGCGAGAAAACTCTGCAGCGTGCGATCGTCGTTGATCGCGTTGGCGACGTGTCGCAGGGTCGCGCCCCATGACACGGCCTCACCCGACCGATTGGCCAGCGTGAGCAGTGTGTCGGCGTAGTTGCGGGCGACCGTCGAACCGGCCACGGCAGAGGCCATCAGCGCACGCCCTTCGCGCCGTCGAGCGACGCGAGAAAGGATTCGACGATTTGCCGGTTGTCCGCCGAATCGAGATTTTTCTCGATAACGCGCGAGGCGCCGGCAATTGCCAATTCGACCGCTTCCTGGCGCAACGCGGCAATGGCCGACACCTTTTCACTGTCGATGGCCCGTCGCGCCTGCTCGATCATTTCCATTTGCTGCTCTTTTGTTTGCGCGAGCAGATCGGAGCGCATCTTCTCCGACGTGGCTCGGCTGCCGGCGATGATGCTCTGTGCTTCCGTGCGCGCTTCCTCAAGCTGTGCGCGCTGCTGCGCCAGTAACTGGAGCGCCTCAGCCCGATCGCGCTTCGCACCCTCGATCGCGTCTTCGAGCGCCTTCTCACGCGCCTCCACAGCGGCGAACAACGGCGGGAACGCGAATTTGGACAAGATGTACATCAGGACGCCGAAAATGACGAGCGTCCAGGCCATCACGCCGAAACTCGGCGCCAACAGGTTCACCGGGCCGCCCTCAGCCTGAGCCGCCATGACCGGCGTAGCCGAAAGCGTAAGCGCCGCGGCGAACCCGGCAACGGGAGTACGTGCAAGCCGACGGCAACTCGAAAAAACGCGCATGATGGAATCCACGGAAAAGTAAAGAAGTGGCAGGGCGTCCGGTCGAACGCCCCGCACACGCACGGTCAGAACGTAATCTTGCCCTGAATCATGAAGCCGATAACGATACCGAACAGCGCCGCACCTTCCACGAGTGCGGCAAAGATCAGAGCAGCGGTCTGGATCTTGTTGGCGATTTCCGGTTGACGTGCCATCCCTTCGACGGCCGAGCCGCCGATGCGCCCCACGCCGATGCCGGCACCGATCACACCGAGACCAGCGGCCAGACCGGCGCCGATCAAGCCAAGACCGCGCGCATTGGACTCCGCGGCCGCCTGCAACAGACCCATCACTTCGATCATGAGAAACTCCGAACGTAAGCGTTGATGACGATCGCTCCAGCCGACAGCGAGGAATCGCTGCGCTGCCCGTCGGCGAGCCGAAGCTCAACGGGCATCACCGGTCGCTCGACCGGCTACGAACACCATCCCCGGGAGCGCGGGGGGTAAGC
>JANMRE010000591.1:0-8554 GCA_031370885.1 Gemmatimonadaceae bacterium | reverse complement strand
TGAGGGAGCAGAGCGGTAAGCACAAGAAGGGGTGAGGGTAGAGCGGTGCGGAGTGAGGGCAGAGATCTGACTCTATCCTCACTCCTCACCGCTCTACCCTCACCCCTTCTTCTGCCCACTCCTCTGCTCCCTCATCCCTCTGTCCCCGGCCGCGGGAACAGCCCTTCGCCTTTGCGCACCGCCCATCCTGACGGATCGAGCCGCGTGATGGCGTCGAAGCGCTGTGCGCTGACCTGTCCCGCACCACCCAGCTGCTCCCACAGCGTCTGTGCCTTGCCGGGCATGAACGGCGACAACATCACGGCTTGTCTCGCCAGACGCCGGATGAGCGAGGCCAACACCTGCTCCAGTTCGGCGCGTCGGCCGGGATCCTTTGCCAACTGCCACGGAGCCATGGACTGCGTGTATTCGTTCGCGCGCGCGGTCATCCGCGACACCGCCGACAGGCCATCGTGCAGCAGCCAGCCGCGCGATCCATCCATGGCCGCGTGGTACGCGTTCAGATCGGTCCAATCCTCGGTTTCCGCCGCAGGCGGCGCGGCCGCTGGAACGACGGCGGCACAGTACTTCTCCACCATCGCCATGGCCCGACTGGCCAGGTTCCCCAGCGCATTGGCGAGGTCGCTGGTATAGCGCTCTTCGAATCGTTCCCAGGAAAAATTGCCGTCGCCGTCGTACGGGACTTCGCGCAGCAGCACGTAGCGAAAGGCGTCCACACCAAAGCGATCGATCGCTTCGCCCAAATCGAGCTTCACGCCGGCACTCTTCGAGAAACGCTCGCCACCCAGTTGCACAAAGCCGTGCGCCCACACCCGGCGGGGCAACGGCAGGTCGGCCGCGGCCAGCATGGCCGGCCAGATCACCGCGTGGAATCGCGTGATATCCTTGCCGATCACATGCAGGTCGGCGGGCCAACGTTGCTCGAAACCGGCGTCGGGGAAACCGGTGGCGGTGAGATAGTTTGGCAAGGCATCGAACCACACATAGGTGCCTTGGGTCTCACCGGTGGACAGTGGCAGGGGAAACGGCACAGCCCAGTCCAGTCGGGCGCGCGACGCCGACACGTCCTCGAGCCCTTGAGCGAGCAGCCCGAGGATCTCGTTGCGTCGGCTCTCCGGTTCGATGTACCACGGACGCTCCGCGAGCAGGTTCTGCAGGAACGGCTGATAACGCGACAGGCGAAAGAACCAATTACGTTCTTCGACCTCGTCCAGCGTGCGGGTGGGATGCAGCACGCACCGGCCGTCGACGATGTCAGCATCCTGCTTGAACGCTTCGCAGCCAACGCAATACAGACCCCGATACGATCGCTCGTAGAAGTCGTCGGGGTTGCGTTCGGCGATACGTCGGATCAACGCCTGCACGCCCACTTTATGATGCGCATCGGTGGTGCGTATGAACTGGTCGTACTGCACGCCCAGGCGGGCCCACATGGACTGAAACCGTGCGGCAATATCATCGGCGAATGCCTGCGGTTCCACGCCGTGCTGTGCCGCGGTCTGCTGCACTTTCTGACCGTGTTCATCCATGCCCATGAGCAGATGGACGTCGTGGTTGCACAACCGATGATAGCGCGCAATGACATCGGCGCCGATCTTCTCGAGCGCGTGACCGATGTGCGGATCGCCGTTGGCGTAGTCGATCGCGGTAGTGAGATAGAAACGCGCCACGTCAGATGGTTGGAGGATGGTCGGTGCCCGGGACGTCGCGGTCGTCGCCGTCGTCGTCGCGGTCTGGATCGAGCGCGGCGTCAAGCGCGCTATCCGCGTCGGTGTCCTGATGTCGGTGTTCGGCCGCACGCAGTCGTCGACCGCCGCGCCGTCCGCGCCGCCGCTTCCGCCGCGCGTCCCGCTCGGCCTCGCTGGCGATGTCCTCACCAGCCAGCACGACGATTGGTGGAGCAACATACGGTGCGTTGTCGGCCGCGTCGCCCGTCGCGCGCACTGTGTCGAGCGCGACATCCGCCAGCAGTGCTGACGACGGTGAGTCCCGCCGAGCCGTCGGACCCGGCGCATCAGAGTGATCGAGGACCGCATCGCCCAGGTCGTCTTCCGCTTCAGCGATGGCCACCAACGGTTCGCTCACGCCGAGCTCGGACACCGTCGGCTCGCCGAAGCCGCCAACGGTTTCCCGCAGTTCGGCCAGCGGCACGACGCGCGTATCGCCCTCGGCCGAGCGGAGGGTCACGCGATCATTGAAGATGTCGAAACTGATGACCTTTTCCTCACCACGATCGGTGATGAGAATACGGCCTTCCTTGGGGAATCGACGACGGCTCTGCACGTAGAACTCATGCTCGTATCGCAAGCAACACATCAGGCGTCCGCAGGCGCCGGAAATCTGTTGGGGATTGAGCGAAAGTTTCTGATCCTTGGCAACGCCAAGATTGACCGGGCGCAAGTCCGAGAGCCATGATGCGGAGCAGTACTCGCGGCCGCATCGGCCGACGCCGGACAGGCGTTTTGCCTCGTCGCGGACGCCAATCTGTTTGAGTTCGATTCGCGCGCGAAACATCGCCGCGAGGTCGCGCACCAGCGTCCGAAAGTCCACACGGCGTTCCGCGGTGAAGTAGAACGTCAACTTGCGCCGATCCCACTGCCACTCGGCATCGGAAACTTTCATCACGAGATGATTGGCCTTCACGCGTTCCATGGCGCGACGACGCGCGCTCTCGTTGTCCGCGGTGTGCGCCAGGTCGCGCGCGATCTCGTCGGCCGAGGCGAGGCGCAGCGCCATTAGCGGTGGCGGCGTCGTGCCGCACCCATGGGCGCAGCCACGACACCGCACTTCAGCCAGTTCGCCGGTGGAATGCACCCGCCCGAAGTCCTCACCGCGATCGGCTTCCACGATCACACCGGCCTGCAAGGCCGGTACCGTTTCTGCCTCCCACTGATAGAACTCCTTGCGCTTTCCGCGGAACGCGACTTCGATCAGATGCGCCACGTTACCCACCCTCGATGATTACTCCGCAAACTGCCCCATGCGGAGAAACTTCTCCCGCCGCTTTCGCACCAGCCTGTCGGGCTTGAGTCGGCGCAGTTCTTCGAGATTCCGCACCAACGCCTCCTTCAAACTCGCGGCGGTGACGTCGTGATCGGCATGCGCGCCGCCAATCGGCTCCGGTATGATCTCGTCGATGACGCGAAGTTCCACGAGATCGGCCGCGGTGATACGCAACGCCGTCGCGGCTTTTTCCCGCATGGCAGGGCTCTTGCCATCCTTCCATAATATCGCCGCACACCCTTCCACCGTGATCACCGAGTAGACGGCGTTCTCCAGCATCAGGACCCGATCCGCCACGCCCAGCGCCAGTGCGCCGCCCGAGCCCCCTTCGCCGATCACGGTCGCAATGATCGGGACCTGCAATTGGCTCATTTCGAGCAGGTTGCGCGCAATCGCTTCACTCTGGCCGCGCTCTTCGGCGCCCAATCCGGCCCAGGCCCCCGGTGTGTCGATGAAGGTGAGCACGGGCACCTGGAACTTCTCGGCCAGCTTCATGAGTCGCAGCGCCTTGCGATAGCCCTCGGGATGCGGCATGCCGAAGTTGCGCTTGAGATTTTCCTTCGTGTCACGGCCGCGCTGATGACCGATGATCATCACCGTTTCGCCGTCGAGACGTGCCCACCCGCCAATGATCGCGGCATCATCGCGAAACAGTCGGTCGCCGTGAATCTCGATGAAGTCGGCGAACGCCAGTCGAATGTAGTCGGCGGTAAACGGCCGCCTCGGGATGCGTGCCACCTGCACGCGTTGCAGCGGGGTGAGGTTGCGATAGATCAGCACGCGCATCTCCGCCAACTTCGCCTCAAGCGGCGCGAGCGTGTCCGTCACATCGCGAGACTGTTCGATCGCGAGCTTCTTCATCTCCTCGATCTGCTTCTCGAGGTCGGCGAGTGGCCGCTCGAATTCCAGCACCGGGGCAGCAGCCATGACCGTTCGGAGAAAGGGTGACGCGCTGACTCGTTAACCGTCGGCGCGCACAAGGCGCACACGATCGGCGCCCAGCAGCGCGCGAAGATCGGAAAGGACCGCGGGCGACGCCGCGACCGTCATGGACCGCGACCGGAATCGAACCGGCGCGTCATCGCCCTCTTGCCATCGGAGTTCGAGCGGCGCCGAACCCCGGTGGGATTCGACCGCAACCCGCACATCATCCATCACTGACGGCGCGAGATCCGCCCCGCTGGTCAGGTCAATCGCCACGGCCAGGTCGCCGCTGGCACGAACTTCTGTGAAACGTGTAACCGACTCGACGATGAACGTCGCGTTTTCAACCTCTTGATCTCTGCGGGAATAGCCACCCTTCATAAGCAGCGGCACGTCAGGTCGGACGCGTTCGGCGATCACCGCCCACGCTTCCTGGAACACCAACACCTCACAAGATCCGGAAAAATCCTCCACTGTCAACCTCGCGAACTCGGCTCCGGAGCGTTTGGAAACTTGACGCTTGATCGCCGTCACGACTACCCCAATGGTGACACTCTCCGCGGTCCAGCGACCCAATTGGGCGACCGTTTGGGAGGCAAACAGCTCGCATTCGGTGCGGAACGGCTCGAGCGGATGCCCCGAGATGTAGAAGCCGATCAATTCTTTTTCGCGCTGCAGCCGTTCACTCTCGCTCCACGCCGGCGTTGGCGGCAACGGCGGTGGGCTGGCCGAGGCATCGGCCGCCGAACTTTCCGCATCACCAAAGTCGCCAAACAACGAGACCTGTCCGCGTTCGGCGTCTTCGTGTCGCAGCGAAGCCTCACTGATCGCGTGGTCCAGGGCCGCCATGAGCTGGGCCCGATGGCCACCCAGTCCATCGGCCGCGCCGGCCGCGACCAGCGCCTCGAACACGCGCGTGTTGCACACGCGCAGGTCAACCCGGGAACACAAGTCGTAGAGCGACGTGAACACCCCCGCCCCGCGAGCGCCCAGCAGCGAATCGATCGCCCCCTTGCCGACGTTGCGGATTGCCCCGAGTCCAAAGCGGATGCGTTTCTCCCCGACGACGGTGAAGCGCCAATTCGATTCGTTCACGTCGGGCGGCAACACCTCGAGACCCATCTCACGCGCCTCGGCGATGTACTTGATCACCTCTTCGGTCTTGCCGATGTTCGACGACAGCAGCGCGGCCATGAACTCCGCCGGATAGTGCGACTTGAGCCAGGCGGTGTGATAGGCAACGACGGAGTAAGCAACTGAATGACTGTTGTGAACGATGATATCGTTCGCTACGAAATTGTGCGTACCTTCGATTTCCAAATCGAACGTGCGCACGTTACCAGCCGACTCGATCGATTCCACCCGATCCCAGAGCACGTCGTTGCGTGCCAGCCGAGCAAGAGACGGATCGTCGGGCCCTGCACTCGCTGCGAGCGGCATGCGGGCCATCGCTTCGCATTTTGCGTGGGCCACAAAATGGGCACCTACATGTTCGGCGAACGGACGCAAGTTCTCAACGCCCGTCACGAACACCTGATAGCCAGTTTTTGGTCCGCCCGCGTACGCGAACACCACCTCGCGCACTCGCCCGAGGATGCCGAAACGCAACAACAGGTGCTGCACCTGCGTCGCAAGTCGACGCGAGGCGGTGGCATAGTACGTGGAACGATCGGTGTCATTGACGTGCCCGTCACCGTCCCACATACGGCCGAGCAAGAGTCCGACTTGCTGGTTGTTCAGCTCGAATGCGGCGGACGGGACCTCCTTGGTGTGGGCAGTCTTTCCAAGCAGCTCGAGCGTTCGCGCCCATTCGAAGATCCCGTTCGGCGTCTGTCGGTCGACGCGTCCAGCGTAAACAGACTCGGTACCCTTGTGAGTCGCCGTGCGGCACCGGACGTTGTCGAATTGCTCCGCCGCCGCGACAAAGTCCGCGACTGCGTCCGCATCCTGATTGTAGTAATACACGCCCGATGGGTGGCACAGATTCCCCTCGGCGATCAAGTGACCGAGCGCAATCACTTCGTGCGCTGGCCACTCAGCGCGCCGTTCGCCAGGCAGGGTGCGCGGGACCGCGATATGGTCGCCAATCGCGAGTGCGTCCAGCGTTCGCCAGCCGTCGTGCATCAGGAACGGGTGGTTCGCGGTCGTGGAGATCTCTCGTCCGGATTCCGTACGCAACCGAAACACGGGTCGCACGCCGTTGTCCATCACGTCGAGGACTCGGCCGCGGCTCAGTGTCAGCGAATCCGTATCGCACGTCAAAACGGCTCCAAGTTGCTTCTGCCGCTCATAGACATCCTCAATACGGAGCAGTCGTCCGCTGTCGGCATCAAAGATCTCGGTGTCACCAACAAGACACTTGTTAAAGCCATACCGCCCAAACGTCTCGATCTGCCCCGAAAGCTCGTCGATGATCGCCGGATCGTGCCCGCGCGCAACGGCCTTTGTGACGAACTTTCCGAGTTCCTGCCTGATCAGCTCCGAGTCCTTCTTGCCGACCGCCTTGCGCAGCACGTCGGCTTCCGCCAGCGAGATACCGGCCAGCACCTGGGCAATACGCATCACCTGTTCCTGATACGTGATGACGCCGTAGGTGTTCGAGAGGATCGGCTCGAGCTCGGGTAACGCGTAGGCGGTGGGCTCGTCACCACGCTTGCGTCGGATGTACACGTTGTGCATGCCCGCGTCGAGCGGGCCGGGTCGCAACAACGCATTGGACGCCACCAGATCGTCGAAGCGGTCACACCGCATGCGCTTGAGCACGTCGGTGGCGAGCGGCGATTCGAACTGGAACACGCCGGCGGTGCGACCCGCGCGCAGCATGCGATACGTGTCGGCGTCGGTGAAGCCGCGTTCCTCGAGCTGCACATCGACCCCGTGGCGCGCCTTGATCAGCGCGAGCGTATCGCTGATCACGGTGAGCGTGGTCAGCCCGAGGAAATCCATCTTGAGCATGCCCGCATGCTCCAGCGCGTTCATGTCGTACTGCGTGACGATCACGCGTTCGTCATCACCACTGCCGGACCCCTTGGACGCCTGCGTGCAGACGGGAACGAACTCGTTGAGCGGGCCGGGTGCGATGACCACGCCAGCCGCATGCACGCCGGTGTGGCGCGACAAGCCTTCCAACGAGATCGCGAAGTCCAGCAACTGCCGATAGCGCGCATCGTCCCGATAGTACTTCTTGACCTCCGGCACCTGCTCGATGGCTTGCTTGACGGTAAGCGAGAAGTTTGGCGCATTGGGTATGAGCTTGGCCAGCGCATCGGTTTCGGCCGGCGTGAAGCCCAGCGTCCGACCAACATCCTTGATGGCGGCGCGCGACTTGAGTGTACCGAACGTGACAATCTGCCCGACCGAATCCTTGCCGTACTTCTGCCGCACGTACTCGATCACCTCGCCGCGTCGTTCGAAACAGAAGTCGACGTCGACGTCCGGCATCGACACACGCTCCGGATTCAGGAAGCGCTCGAACAGCAGATCGAATTCGAGCGGGCACACATCGGTGATGCGCAGGGCGTATGCCACCAGCGAACCGGCCGCCGAGCCACGTCCCGGTCCCACCGGAATGCCTCGATCGCGCGCCGCCTTGATGAAGTCGGCGACAATCAGGAAGTAGCCTGCGTAGCCGGTATTGGTGATGACACCAAGTTCGTAGTCGAGGCGCTCCTTCACTTCGTCACGCAACGGATCGCCATAGCGCACTTTCGCACCATCGGTTGCCAACTGCACCAACAGGTCGTTCTCGGTGCTCACGCCCTCCGGCAGCGGGAACGACGGCACGTAGTATTTTTTTTCGAACTGCACATCCACCGACTCGGCCACGGCGAGTGTGTTTGTGAGGACATCGTCGCGTCCGGGGAAAAAGGGACGCACCTCGTCGGCCGATTTGAAGTACAGCCCGTCATCGTAGCGCATCCGATCGCGATCGTTCCGATCCTTGCCGAGTCCGATGCACAGCAGCACGTCGTGCGCATCGTGATCCTCGTGCCGCAGGAAGTGCGTGTCGTTGGTGGCGACTACCGGCAGCCCCAAGTTGTCGGCCAGCGACAGAACCTTTGCGTTGAGTGTGGCCTGGCCTTCGCTGGTGTGGGCCTGAACTTCCAGGTAGTAGCGGTCCTTGAACAGTTCCGCATACCATGCGGCGGCCTCGCGGGCCTCCGCGATCCGATCGGCCATGAGGTGCGTGGCCACCTCGCCGGCCAGACAGGCCGACGACACGATGAGACCTTCACTGTGCGCCGCAAGCAGTTCGCGGTCGATGCGCGGTTTGGTGTAGAATCCCTCGGTGTACCCTAACGACGAGAGCTTGACCAGATTGCGGTAACCCTGAAGGTCACGGGCCAGCAGGACGAGATGGTAGTACGGCTTCACCCCGGGGGCGGGGCGACCCCGCGTGCGCCGATCGGCCGGGGCCACGTACGCTTCCATCCCCAGAATCGGCTTCAGACCGGCCTTGCGCGCCTTTTCCTGGAAATCCCAGGCGGCGTGCATGTTCCCGTGATCCGTAATCGCCAGCGCGGGTTGTTCGTACAACAACGCGCGCTTGATCAGATCATCGATACGATTCGCGCCGTCAAGGAGCGAATACTCGGAGTGGCAATGCAGATGGACGAACGACATGGAC
>JANMRE010000570.1:0-25320 GCA_031370885.1 Gemmatimonadaceae bacterium | reverse complement strand
GTCATGGGCACGCGACCCATGTCCTGCGACGCGTCGTACTGCGTGCCCCACTGGCCCGTCTGTTTGTTCACCAGCAGGAATGTGCCGCTTCGGGTGTGTTGCACCCACAGCGTGTACATCCCTGGCGGTACCGTCAACGTGCCCATCGTGAGCACGCGCGTGGTGAACAGGTGCGTGGCATCGTTGGCCCCGGCGCGCCACACGGAATCGAACGGCACCAGCGTACCGCCCCACACCGAGCGCTCGCGAACCTGCGGACGACCATAGTCGATCACCACCATGCCGCCGGGACCGAACGCCGCCCGCACGTCCTCGCGCGACGACAGCACACCGGTGGGCTTCATCGATTTCGCGATCGCCGCGAGATCCAGACCGCCGTTGCCGCGCGTCGCCAGCGCCTTGTTGGTGGTCAGCGATCCATCCAGTGACATGAGCCGGTTGCCGCCGTCGAATCGCAGCGCCATGGCGTAGGCGCCACCACGCAATCGCACCGGATCACCACCGGTCAGTGTGAATCCGGTGAAGCCCAAATTGCCCGCCGCGCCAAGCGCAGGAATCGAATCCACCGCACTTCCCGACTTCTTGATGCCAGCCAGCACCTCGGTGGGTCCGTAGACAAACACCGGAAAGTTGATCAGCGCCTGCCGAGCCGCGAACGCGCGACGCTGCGTGCTATCGGCGAAAACGACTTCGCGAACCACCGAGTCGGCACGCACCGTGAATCGGGTTTCACTGGGCGCATTGGGTGCCAGCGAACCGTCGGCCTGCATCCGCTTGATACTGGCAGCTGTTGGACGACCATTACTGGCGAGCGTCATGCTGTACTGGATGCGCACCACTGCGGCACCTGAGCGCTGCACCATCTCGCCAGTCATGGCGGTTGCGGTGCGCGTATATTGCTCGATCGCCAGGGTGTCCTTGCCCAATCGGTACACCAGCGAGGCTTGTTGCGCAGCGAGCGCGGATGCGCTGCTGGCGAGCGCGAGAAACGTCAGGGGAAGGCGCATGTGAGCGTGGTTGGAGTTGTTCGGAAAATAGTTCGCTTGCGTAGGCCGGGCGAGCATGAGTGCGGGCAGCCACAGAGCCAGGAGTTTATCGCGAAATCGCCTTGCACAGTGTCAACGGAATCCGCACCCTCCCTCCGTAGACCAGATGTTGTCGACGTGAGCAATGTGACCACCGACCTACATCCCGAGTTACTGGGTATGCACTCGCCCGAACCTGGTAACGATTCGCCATCCGATGCCACAATCGTTCGCGCCGTCCTCAGGGGCGATGTGGAGGCCTTTGCGCATCTCGTCGACCGGCATCATGCGCGCTGCCTGCGGGTCGCCACGCACCTGCTGGGAGACTCCGACGACGCCGAGGACGCCGTACAGGACGCGTTCCTGCGCGCCTACAGACACTTGGGGAGTTACTGCGAACGGGACCGGTTTGGCAGCTGGTTGCTCCGAATTGTCGTGAATCAATGTCGTTCCTGGGCGATGCGTGAGGCTCGGTACGTACCGTTCGTTGCCGAACAGCATGAGCTTCACGTCGAATCAACCCCAACAGGCGACGCCGTCGACCAACGTGCCGAACTCGAGCATGCGCTTGGTCAACTCGGCCCTGAACAGCGCGAAGCCGTCATCCTCCGCTTCGCCGAAGAACTGAGCTACGAAGAGATCTCCGCCCTCACCGGCGTCGGCGTGTCGGCGCTCAAAATGCGCGTCAAGAGAGCCTGTATCCGTCTGCACTGCCTGTTGACAGCGCACCTCCACACATGAGCCACACATGAGCACCCTGGGCGAGCCACTTGATGCCACCCTTCCCGGCTGGGTTGTCGACGCGCTCCGCGAGCCGATGGACAGTCGCAGCGGTTCACGCGCCCGCATCATGACGGCGGTTCGCGCGCTCCCCGCTCCGCGCCGTCACGCGGCCCCGATGCGGCCGTCGCGCTGGCTGCGGCGCGGACTGCTGTCACCGGCGGGCAGCGTCATGGCGATCACCGTGGTGGCGCTGGTTGGACTGCTGCGCATGAACACCGGCGGTACCGCCCTCACCGACATCGTGACTGTTACTCGAATCCTTGGCGATTCGGTGGTGCCGCGCCACGTCACGTCATCACTCGGTGGCGACAACCACTGGCTCGACACACTGCGTATCGTGGAGTTCGTTATTCGCGGCTCGTCGGTGCGCGCCGCTGCGGTCCTCGGCGATTTCAATCAGTGGCGGCGTGGTGGCACGCCGCTTATCGCCAGTGGTCGACACGAATGGCGCGCCCGCGCGCTCGTGGCGCGTGATGCACTCAACGTGGCCTATCTTGTGAATGGCTCGCAGGTCATTCCCATCACGTCGGCAGTCGACGTGCGCGATTAGGCGTCGTCCGGAACCCGATTCGCACCGAGTCGTGTGGTTGTCTTGACGTCTTTTCTGGGATGCGTCGCACGGTCGCGATTGGCGGCGTTCTTCTTGCCGCCGCGTTGCGCCTTGCTTTTGCCAACCAGACGAACGTTGGAGCGCTTGCGCCCCTGACCGCCCTTGCCGCCCTTCATTAGCACCTCCGTGGTGGTTGCCGCGTTGCGACGGCAAATATGAGGCGCTGCCGCGACGCCGTGATGTCCATGAGGTGGACCTGGGTGAGATGGGTCACTTACTGTCCCGCAACCGCCATGGCATTTTCTTCAACGGCTACGCGCAGCGGTTCGGTTCTGGTACACCGGACAAATATTTCCCGAATGCGGCCCGACAGTCGGGCCAGAGACCCTCGATGAGCGATGTGTCGTGTCGAGTTTTCACCTACTTCCACGCCGCTGCGAAGGCGGGGTGGATCGACATCGATGCGTTGCTCGACGGTTTTCCGCTCTCACGCGAATACCTCGAGACGCCCAGCAATCGAGTGCCGTGGGCTCTTTGGCGCCAGCTCTGCGAACGTTCGGCGCGCCAACTGGGAACGCCGGAACGCATCCGCGATTCCGGTGCGTTTGCGGTCAACCCGACGATCGCGGGGTTCTTCGGTCCGGCGATGACGCTCTTTTCGTCGCCCAAGGACATCTATCGCATCGGCTTTCGCTGGCTGTGCCCGTCGATCTATCGCTCGCACCTGTTCACGTACGAGGACCTTCCCGACGGACGGGTCCAATTGACCATCGAAGTGCGCGATGGGTACGAAGGATGTCTGTCCTTCATGCAGATGTTCGAGGGTGGACTCCGGGCGACACCTCGATTCGTCAAGCTTCCCGACGCGATCGTGCAGACGGCCACGCTGACAGATCGCAAGGCGGTGTTCGTGGTCACGCCGCCGGTGCACCGCACGCTGACGTCGCGATTCACTCGATTGCTGCGCGCCTCCACTACGTCATCGGAGATAGAGGCGGAGTTGACGTTTCAGCAGCAACAGCTGCTGGCCACGCATGAATCGCTGCGCACCAGCGAACGTTCGTTCCGCTCGGTGCTGGACGCATTACCGGTGCTGATCGCTATTCAGCGCAATGGCCGTATCGTGTACGCCAACCCGGCGATGGCGCGCGGCCTGGGAGTGTCACCGAGCGAATTGGTGGGCGAATCGCTGGAAGCCATGGTGATCGCCGAGGATCGAGAGCGCTTTCGGACAATAGTGGTCGCGCACGCCGGCGATCTGGGAAATTTGAAGGAGATTCGCATGCGCTCGGCGGCCGGCGTGCAACTGCACGCCGGTGCGCTGGGTCTGCGCGAAGTGATGTTCGAGGGGGAAGCTGCAAACGGCCTGCTGGCGCTCGATCTTACGGAGCGTCAGCAGATCGAAGCGAAGCTCCGCGACAGCGAAGAGACCATGGCGGCGTTGATGACAACGCTCCCCGATCTCATTGTACGTCTCGGGGCGGACGGCATACTCCTCGACTCGCAGGGCGGCACGATCCTGCGGCGGGTAAGCGCCATTCACGGAGCGCGTGGACGCGCCCTGAGCGACCTGGTGGGAGTGGTACCCGGACTCACACACGAGCTTCTCGCTCAGGGATTGGCGGCTGTGCACGATGCGATCGCCGATCGCAAGGTTCGTCAACTGGAACACGAGATCAGCTACGACGATGGATCGCAACGGGTATTCGAGGTGCGCATCGTGCCGATTGCCGCGCGCCCTGAGGTTTTGGGAATCGTTCGTGACGTGACCCGTCGTCGCGCCGAGGAACGACAGCTGGCGATCTCGGATCGCATGGTCTCCCTGGGGACGTTGGCCGCCGGTGTAGCGCACGAAATCAACAATCCGTTGACGTACGTCATGGGGAGCCTGAGCGAACTGGATCAGAGTCTCCAACGCCTGCGCGGCGGCGCCTCCGCTGTCGATGTCGCATCGATGCAGCCCGCGCTCGACCAGGCGCGCGAAGGGGTGGCGCGGGTCACCGCCATCGTGCGCTCGTTGGGATCCATCTCGCGGGTCGACACGCGACACGTCGAGCCGCTGGATGTGCATGACTTGCTCGAACAGGCCATCTCCATCACGGCCCATGAACTGCGTCAATGTGCGCGCCTTGTGCGCGCGTACGATGCGATCGCCCCCGTGATGGGTGACCGCGTGCAGTTGGTGCAGGTCATGGTGAACCTGCTGGCCAACGCCATTCAGGCTATTCCTGATGGCAAGCGTGATGACAACGAGATTCGTCTGGCCACGGGCGAATCGAACGAGATCGTCTGGATTGAAGTGCAGGACACGGGCAAAGGCATCCCGCCCGGAGATCTCGAACGAGTGTTCGATCCCTTCTTCACCACCAAGCCGCCGGGGCGCGGCACGGGACTGGGGCTGGCGATTTCACATCGGATCGTCGGTGACCTGGGCGGATCGCTCACGGCACGAAGCCTGGCCGGTAGAGGGACCACCATTCGGATGGAATTGCCGCGAGCGATCGTATCGGCGACGCCACCTGTCGAACGTATGGTCAGCACTCCTGCAGCCTTGTCCGCCGCCAGCATTCTCATTGTCGATGACGAGCCGGTACTGGCCGAGATGGCGCGACGCGCACTCAGCGATTGGCGCACCGACGTGGTGCATTCGGGGCGTGCGGCACTGGCACGATTGGCCGAAAACGCTCATTACGATTTGGTGCTCTGTGACATCACAATGCCGGAGCTCACTGGAGTTGACGTGTTTGAACAAGCAACTCGCGAGCATCCGGAGCTGATGCATCGGTTCCTTTTCATGTGTGGCGGCGTCACGACCGACCGGGCGCAGCGATTCCTCGACGACGTCAATCCGCCCGTACTGTGGAAGCCCTTCGATACAAGCGAACTGAAAAGCTGCGTCGGCGCAATGCTCAGTGGGATACCATCGACCTGATCGTCAAAGGGGCGCACGGAGTTCACCGCATAGGTGAAACGTTCAGTCCGAAAGGACGAAGGTGACTTTCATGTCAACGCGATAGGCCGTGACCTTGCCTTCCTCACACTCGACTTTCATGCTCGCAATCCACGCGCCCTTGACGTTGCGGAGTGTTTTGTGGGCACGCGCGATGCCTTCTTCAATCGCATCTTCGAAGGATTTCTTCGAAGTGGACGTGATTTCCGTGACTTTGGCGACAGACATTCTCAGAGGGTCCGAGGGTGATAATGCGCCATGGTGGCGCCTGGCAACTTCGACAAGCCTGTAGCTTCTCGGGTTGGTGGTCGATTTGCAAGCGGACGGAACCGGCGGTGTTGTGACGAATGGGCGTCCCGTCGGGTTGAGGGGCATGCTCGGAGGGTGCGTCGACTATTCTACGGCAGCCCCTCGACCACCCGCCGGCGACACGCCGCGTTCGGGCCCATTCTCGCGCAACCGATCCCGAATTCCATGTCGCTGTACTCACGCTTGCCCGGCGGCGCGCCTGTCGTTGTCGCCGTCGTTTCCGCGCTCTGTATCGTTGCCGGCTTCGCCAGTTTGTGGGGCGGCGGTACTACGCTGGCCGCTACGCTGCTGGTATTGGGCTATGTCGTTGGAATTCCGCTCACGCTCATTGTCGGCGCCAACGCCATCGCTGGTCGGGAATCGCTCATCGACCCCGACGCGCCACCGTATCCGTTCGCGACCCTTGTTGGACTGGTCGTGTTCACGCTCTACGTAATGACATTGGCGCCTTCAACCGCCATGTGGGACACCAGCGAGTATATCGCTGCAGCGAAGACCCTCGGCGTTCCGCATCCGCCAGGCAACCCCGTTTTCGTAATGGTTGCGCACGCCTTCGCCGCGCTTCCCTTTCCCGTGGGCTACGCAGCTCGGGTGAATCTGCTTGCCGCAACCACCAGCGCGATCTCGGCGGCTCTCTGGTTTTTGGTGGCGTATCGCTCGCTGGCCGGATGGAAACTGTCGCGTGCGCCGCGCATCGCGATTGCGGCGGGGTGCGCCTGGATTGGCGCCACGGCGTTCACGGTATGGAACCAGAGCGTGGTTAATGAGAAGGTCTACACCCTCGCAATGCTCGGACTCGCCGCGTCCTCATGGGCCGCGCTGCGCTGGCACGATGCGCCCGCACAGTCGCGTCGCGCTGATGGCTTCCTGCTGTTGGTCGCGTATCTCTGCGGATTGGGCTACGCCAATCATCCGGCCGGTTTTCTGCCGCTGCCGGCGTTTGCCCTCTTCGTGCTGCTGCGTCGACCAGCCACGCTGTTGCGCTGGAGGCTCGTTCTTACGGCGGCCGTGGTGCTTTTCGTGGGTCTCACGCCATTTGCCTTCGTACCAATACGCGCCGCGCACTTTCCCGGCATCAACGAAGGCGAGGCGACAGCATGTCTGAGTGGACCACAACTGGGGTGCACGCTCAGCGGCGAGACGTACAGCCGCGTATCGGGCATCATTCAGCGCGAGCAGTACGGCGGGCACGCGGTCGCCGAGCGTCAAGCGCCCATCGGCGGGCAGATCGGCATGTGGTGGCTGTATTTCAAGTGGCAGTGGATGCGCGATGCGTGGACGGAGTATCCGTTAACGCAGTTGGTGTTTGCCGTGCTCTTTCTCATGCTCGGTCTGCTTGGCGGGGTTGTGCACTACCGGCGCGACAAGGCCTCTTTCGCGTACGTGGCACCACTGATTTTCACACTCACGCCACTGCTGATCATCTATCTCAACTTCAAGTACGGCCACTCGCAGGCCCTCGAGCTGGGTGACAGCGTGCCACGCGAAGTGCGTGACCGCGATTACTTCTTTCTCTGGAGCTTCGCCACGTGGGGCCTGTGGGCAGGGCTCGGACTGGGCGCGGTGTGGCAGTGGATGGCGCGGCGCAGCGGCACGCTGAACGCGCGCTCCTGGCTGGTGGCATCGCCGGTGATGCTGATCGCATTGGTGCCGTTGGTGACCAACGTGCGGGATGCGTCTCGCAAAGGTCAGACGTTCACCGCCGACTGGGCGCGCGATCTGCTGCAATCCGTCGAGCCGTACGGCATCCTGATCACCGCCGGCGACAACGATTCGTTCCCCGTGTGGTATGCGCAACAGGTGGAGGGTGTGCGACGGGATGTCACCATCGCGCTCATTCCGTATCTGAACATGCCGTGGTATGCACACCAGCTCATCCGAGAGCGAGTGTCCACCTACGACGGCACCGGGGTCGCGTCGTACGTGGCGTTGGCTGGCGCCAAACCCACCGGCCCCGTTATCGCGCTTTCGCCCGCGCAAGCCGACTCGTTGCCGCCGTATCTGCAGCTCACACAGGCGGCGTCGTTTCAGCAGGGCGGCATCAACGCCACCATTCCGGCGGGCTATGTCACGCGCGATCAGCTGATGGTGCTGCAGTTCATTCGCGACGTGTTTCCTGCCCGACCGATTCACTTCTCGATTGGTCCGTACGCGCAAGCGCTGGGACTGGGCGATTACGTGGTCACGCAGGGACTCACACAACGCCTGCTGAACACGCCGGCCAAAGACAATCCGGAGTATGTGCGCTTCCCCAGCGGCTACCTCGATGTCACACGAACCCGCGAGCTGTGGAATCGCTATGAAGCGCCCGGTGCCCTCCTCCGCCAGGGCCGGTGGCTCGACGACGCCTCGGTGAGCATCCCAGCCGCCTACATGCAAACAGCACAGGTCCTCGCCTACGGCGTGGCGGCACGCGGCGATTCCGCCAAAGCCGACTCCCTCATGGTGCAAGTACGCGCGATGGCGAGGGCGGCGAAACTGCAGTAGTGCAACGGCGGTTGGGGTAGTGCAGCCGCGGTTGGGGTACCACAACCGCAGTTGGGGTACCTCAACTGCGGTTGAACTACCCCAACCGCAGTTGCGTTACTGCCGTTAACCACCTCGGTTCGTCCAGGCCGATGGTGAGCGTCTTCTGCATTCGCACCAATGGCTGCCGAAGCATGAACGGCTCGTCTGCCAGAATGTTCAGCCAGCGCTCCTCGCTATAGAGCGCGGTGCGCAGCCCGAGGTCGATGAAGCGGCGTGAGTCGCGGTCGATGAGTTTTTCGACTCCGAACTTCTGCGCGAATCGCTTCAACTCGCCGAGTGAGGCGGCGCGCTCGGCCAGATCCACGAAATGCACCTTGATACGTCGTTCTGCGAAAAATCGCTGTGCCTTGCGCGTGTCGGCGTTCTTTTTCGTACCGAATATCTGCACCTGAACGTCGCTCATGCCATCGCCGCCTCGGCCTCGGCACGCTTGGCGTCGTCGAAGGCGCCTTCGCTGCGCGAGATCACCAGGGTTGCCACGCCGTTCCCGATGAGATTCGTGATCGCGCGCGCTTCTGACATGAATCGGTCCACGCCCAGCAACAGTGCCACGCCCTCAACCGGTACCGTATTGGTTGCGGCCAGCGTGCTGGCCAACACGATAAACCCCGATCCAGTGACACCGGCCGCGCCTTTCGACGTCAGCATCAGGATGCCCAGCAGCGTCAGTTGCTGCCCGATGCTCAGGTCCACGCGATAGACCTGCGCAATGAAGATCGTCGCCATCGACAGGTAGATACTGGTCCCGTCCAGATTAAACGAGTAACCCGTGGGAATAACCAACCCGACCACCGGCTTTGCGCAGCCGTATCGCTCCATCTTTTCCAACATACGCGGCAGCGCCGCCTCGGAACTCGACGTACCCAACACCAGCAGAATCTCTTCGCGGATGAAACGCAGGAAGCGAAGAATGCGAAAACCGTAGAGTCGACAGATGGTGCCCAGCACGACAAACACGAACACCGCCATCGTGAGGTACACGTCAAGCATCAGCCGTCCCAGCGGTAACAGCGTTTTGAGTCCAAAGGCACCGACGGTGTACGCCATCGCGCCCAACGCACCAATTGGCGCCACCTTCATCACGATGCCGACGATCTTGAAGAACACGGCCTGAAAGCGCACCAGCAAATCGGCAATGTCGCGGCCTGCCTCGCCCACGGCGGTCAGAGCTATGCCAAACAGCACCGAGAAAAACACGACAGGCAACAGATCACCCGACGCGAACGCCGACACAACATTGCTGGGAACGATGTGCAGTAGAAACTCCAACGTGCTTTGCTGGGCGCCCGGCGCGGTGTATTTCGAAACATCACCGGTGGCGAGGGTCGTGATGTCCAGCCCGGCGCCCGGCTTCGTGACGTTCACAATCACCAGACCAATGGCCAGCGCAAGCGTGGACACGAGTTCGAAGTACAGCAACGCTTTTCCGCCGACACGTCCCAGTTTTCGCAAATCGGCCATCGACGCGATGCCATGCACGATGGTGAGGAAGATGATCGGTGTGATCACCATCTTCACGAGGTTCACGAACGTGTCGCCAATGGGTTTGAGTTTTCTCGCGAAATCCGGTGCGATAACGCCGAGTGTGACGCCGAATGCGACTGCGACGAGGACCTGGAAGGTCAGGTTGCGTACGAGACGGTTCACAGCGTCATCCGGGGCAGTGTCGGCATGAAGAATCCGGTGAAAGACATGGGCGATGAGTTTACCACGCGGTCCAGGTTTTCACCGGGAATGGTCTCGGGTCGTCTACACCAGCTTGCGCAGAGCCAGAAGCCCCAGTCGCATCAACAGCACGCCACCCACCACCAAGGCGCTCGCGGTCACCAGCACGCTGAGAGCGACCGTACACCTCGTCACGCCCCACGCCGCGAGGAGTGCCGCCGTCCCCCCCATCAGTCCGCTGCCAATCAACACCAGCGGTAAAGACCCCAGCGAGTCCCGCAACCGCCACGGCGTGATCCCGCGTGCTTCGAGTAAAGGACGCAGTACTCCGTGACCCACCATGCCGGCGATGAGAGATGCCAACAAGGCAGAGCCAGCTATCGTGATTACGAGATCGGCGGTGTTCGGACAGGACGACATGATCGAAGGCGACTATGACCTGACTCAGTGCGCGACTGACTTGCCGCTATGTTCGTGAAGGACACCTTTGGGAACGATAGCGCTTGCGTAACAACCGAGTTGCACCACGACGTCCGGCGCCCTTCTCCAACCACCGTCGCATGCCCCGAAGGTATCGACCCGCTTGGTGGCTCCCCGACGCGCACAGCGCCACCCTGTGGGGTCGGGTGGGACGTCGAGAGCCAATGCTTGTTGGAACCGTGGAACGATGGGACACTCCCGACGGCGATTTTCTTGACGTAGTTCGACAGGATGGCCCCGCCGTCGACTCGCCGCGTTTGCTTTTGCTTCACGGACTGGAGGGTGGTGCGCATTCGCATTACGCCCGGGCCATGTTTCGCGAGGCGAAGTCGCGCGGCTGGGCCGCCGATCTTCTTCTTTTTCGTTCCTGCGGTTCTGAACCCAACCGACTTCCGAGAAGCTATCACTCCGGCGAGACAACTGATGCACTGTTCGTAATCGAACGAGTAACGGCCGATTTCCCGCTCGCGCCGTTGGGACTCATGGGCGTCTCGCTTGGAGGCAACGTTCTCTGCAAGCTGCTGGGTGAGCGCGGCGACGACCTCCCCCACGCGGTGAAGGGTGCCGTTGCCATGTCCACGCCTTTCGACCTCGCGCGGGCATCACGACATTTAGGCCGCGGTTTTGGCTCGGTGTACGAACGTCTGTTCCTGCGCACACTCATCCCGAAGGCGCTCTCCAAGATCGCGCGACACCACGAACTCGCAACGCTCATTGCGGTGCGGCGCACCCGAACGCTGTGGGATTTCGACGATCAGTTCACCGCGCCTCTGCATGGTTTTCGCGACGCCGCCGACTACTACGCGCGCGCCAGCTCGTTGCCATTTCTTTCGGGGATTCGTCGGCCCACATTACTGTTGAGCGCGATGGACGATCCGTTTTTGCCGTCCGATGTACTCGATCACGTGACCGCGATCGCGGCCAACAACAACGCAATCACCGTCGACTTTCCCGAGCGCGGTGGGCACGTTGGGTTTACCGCTGGGCTGTTGCCGTGGAATCCGTGGTACTACGGCGAATGGCGCGCGGCGGAGTTCCTCACCGAGCAATTTGCGCGACCCTTTGGCGGCGCGATCACGGAGACCACTGGTGCGAAACCAAGAGCATGACCATGAACATCGACCGACGCGATCAACATCATGACGTGGGCCTGGTGGCGCTGAATCGCGCGCGCTTCGTTGCGGCAATGGCTCACGCAGGCTTCAAGAACTACGAGCAGGAGTGGTGGCACTTTTCGTATGACGTTCCGGCCACGTCACTTCGCCGCTTCAACAAAGTGATTCGTTGAAATGATTTTATCGAGCAACAGCCTGGCGGGCACGTGGACCTGGACGGATGCCTGGATGTTCATTGGCGCGGTTCTCGCGATGCGTGTGGCATTTTTCTACATCGCCACCAAGGCCTTCGTAATGATGATCCCGGACGGCGACCAGTGCCTGATGTGCAATTGTGAAACACTGGCCATCGCGCGCGAGGGCTGGTGGCGCATACTGGGGCCGCGCTTTCGACGGAGTTGGTGCATCAGTTGCGGGTGGGAAGGGGTGCTCCGCCGCTCTACCGTGCCCAGTGTGTTTGTGTCGCGTTAGGGCTACGCGCTTTCGGTAGCGAACAGTTTGAGCCAGTCGGGCCAGTTGCCGCTCAGCTCAAAGAAGTCGTCGAAATACACCAAGCCGCGCGATTCGAGGGTATCAATAAGATCGGTGAGCGTGCCTTCGCCATACAGTGGCCCGACAATGATCAGGCCCGCTTCCAGACGAAATTCGTCGGGCGTGAGGCCCAACGCCTCATCGAAGGCCTGACGCGTGAGGTCGGCGCGTTCGAACGCAGAACGGCGGATGGCGAGACTGGGGGCGGAGTTGCTGACGGAGAGGGGCATAGGAGTGACTGAGGTACCGCGAATACACGATCGAGGCGAAAAGGTTAAGGCGATCAGCGAAGTGCGAAACTACACGCCGTTTGGCCGTAGCCTATAGCCTTGGCCCGTTCGCCCCGATAGCGTGGTTGCACATCTTATGTCCACTCACCTCACTGCCCCCGACCTCGCCGCCCTCGAATGCACCTTCGACGTACTCGTCGTTGGTGGTGGTCACGCTGGTACTGAAGCCGCCGTGGCCGCCGCACGATCGGGCGCGAGCGTCGGGCTCGTGACCGGCGCGCTCGAGCAGATCGGCCAACTCTCCTGCAATCCAGCTATTGGCGGGATCGCCAAGGGGACGGTCGTGCGTGAAGTCGACGCTCTGGGCGGCATCATTGCGCGGGCCACGGATTTGGCGACTGTGCAGTTCCGCATGCTCAACACTGGCAAGGGCCCCGCCGTGTGGGCTCCTCGCGCACAATGCGACAGGGGGCTGTATCGACGTGCCATACGTGGGTTGCTGGAAGCGCAGTCGAATCTGACCACCATTCAGGGAATGGTTGGACAATTGCTGTTCGATCCCACCGGCACTCGCGTGTACGGGGTGGAAACGCTCGAGGGACGCCGGTTCGGAGCGCGAGCGGTGGTGCTCACCACCGGCACATTCGGGCGAGGCCAGATGCACATCGGCACGGGCACCCGCGTCAGTGGTGGCCGCGCGGGCGAATCGGCATCCACGCATCTGGGGGCGCAACTGGATGCCGTGGGACTCACCACTGAACGCTTCAAGACGGGAACGCCGCCCCGCATTGACGGTCGATCGGTGGCGCTCACCGTGTTGCCCCGACAGGAAAGCGACATCGAAACATGGGATTACTCATGGTCGCACTTCTGGCCAACGGCGCGACGTGTCGGTGACACCACGCGTCATCCTGCGCAATTGCCTTGCTACATCACGCACCTCGACGCTGCAGGAATGACGCTCATCGCGCGGCACATCGCCGAGTCGGCCATGTACGGTGGCGCGATCTCGTCGCGCGGGCCGCGTTATTGCCCGAGCGTCGAGGACAAGATTGTGCGATTCCCCGAGGCCGAACGGCATCAACTCTTCCTCGAGCCCGAGGGACACGACACCCACGAGATGTATGTCAATGGCTTGTCGACGTCACTGCCCGTTGGCGTGCAGTTGGCAATCCTGCGCACTGTAAAAGGCCTGGAGCACGTACGCATGACACGCGCTGGTTACGCGGTTGAGTACGACTACTATCCGCCCACACAACTCGATGCAACGCTCGCCTCGCGCGCGATTGTCGGGCTGTGGTTTGCGGGGCAGGTGAATGGCACAACGGGATACGAAGAAGCCGCCGGTCAAGGTGTGATCGCCGGACTCAACGCGGCGCGCTGGGTGCAGGAGCGGGATCCCATCGTCCTGGGTCGTGAATCGAGCTACATCGGCGTACTGGTGGACGATCTCGTCACACGCGGTGTCGATGAACCGTATCGTCTGTTCACAGCGCGCAGTGAATTTCGCCTCACGGTGCGTCAGGACAATGCACTCGCACGATTGGCCGCAGTGGCAACGGACGCTGGTGTGTACACCGACGACGAACGCGCGATCGCCGAGTCGCGCCTGGAGGGCGTGCGTGTTGCGATGCGCCTGGCCGACGCAACGAGTGTGACGCCGGAGTGCGCGTCGAGTGTCCTCGCGGCCGCGAACTCGGCGCCGTTGTCGCACGCGGTGCGCGCGTCGGAGCTTGCGAAACGTACGGGTGTGTCGCTGCAATCCGTTTTTGTGGCAACCGGTGTTGGCGCGGAGTTACCAAACGACGCGGTGGTTGGCGCGGAGTTGGAGATCAAGTATTCGGGATACCTCGAGAAGGAGCGCGCGCGCGCGACGCGTATGCGCGCGATGGGCGCATTGCCATTGTCGAAGGACTTGGATTTTCTCGCGATGCGCACGTTGTCGACGGAAGCGCGCCAGAAACTGCAGGCGATTCGTCCTCGGTCGTTGGGGCAGGCGTCGCGGATTCCCGGGGTAAGTCCGGCGGATTTGCAAAACCTGCTGATCGAGATCGAGCGGGGCCGGCGAAGTGGGTAGTCGGCGCGGTCGTCCTCAGTGTGAACGCTGCTTCGTGTGTCGGTGCTCGAAGATTTGAATGGCCGTCTGTTGAACGGCCTCGAAGGATAAGAGCGGATTCAAAAGGGGATGAGCGGGATCGGTCCGACGCGTCAGTCTGATTGGTTCTTTCTCCGGAGGTAGATCGGCTGGTGTCCATTGATATTGCAACATATGGGTTAATGGTGTGGTAGTGCGCGGATAGTGTGTCGTAAATGGCTCTACAAACTGACGAAATAGGTGTCGGTCAGAGGGGTTTGGAAATTCAGAACCATCGACAGGTCTAGAACATTTGCTACGCTGTGGGGTCATTCTGCAAGCGAGCGCCAGCGCGGGTTCGTCAAATTCCGCGTATCGATGAAACGCCTACCACGTGACTCCAGCGACCCAGGAGGGTTAATGAATCGTTCACTAGCGAACCAGTTTGGTGTGCCGTTGTCGCGTCGCGGCCGGTGGAATGCTGCAATGGCTGGCGCCATGTTGGTCAGTTCGGCCGCGCGAGCGCACGCGCAGGTTGCACCCACAATTCCCTCCCCACAAATCACCGTATCGGCTCGGGGCGAGGTTCAAGTCGCACCAGATCGAGCCCGGGTTCAAGTCGGGGTCGAGACGCAAGCGAAAACCGCTGCCGTGGCCGCTGCCGAAAACAACAAGAAGCAGACGGCGATTCTCGCCGCCCTCAAAGCCCTGGGCATTCCGTCAACCCAAATCACCACGCTCAACTACAGCGTTTCGCCCGTTCAACGCTACGACGACAAGGACCGGCGTGTCGTGATCGACGGCTATCAGGTGAGTAACATCGTTCAGGTGGTAAGCGACAAGCTCGATCAAGCCGGACCGATCATCGATGCCGCGCTCGCCAACGGCGCGAATCGGGTAGCTGGACTCGATTTCATGGTAAAAGATGCCAGCAAAGCGCGCGATGCCGCCCTTGCGCAGGCCGTCGAATCAGCTCGCCGTCAGGCTGACGTTGCGGCGAAAGCGGCTGGAGGTGCGCTGGGCGAGTTGCTCGAGATCAACGTGAATGAGTTCGAACGTCCCGAACCCCGACCTATGATGGCTATGGCGAAAATGGACGCCGCCGGTGGCGCTCCTACGCCGATCAGCGAAGGTTCGGCAACAGTTTCGGTCAACGTCAGTACGCGTTGGAGATTCGTGAAATAGCCATTGGCGTCTACCTGACGCTCGCAATCGTCGGAACCCGCACCCTCTGTTTCACGTGAAACGCCGACCTCCTTACCCCCAAGGACTCGGCGTTTTCGCTATGCTGGACGCTCCTCGCCAGGAATTCAACACCGTTTCACGTGAAACGATTGCTGCGACCTCGACGGCATGGTACGGGCCGGTCGTTACCGGTATACTTCGCCGCACTTCGTCCGTTTCCACGTTGTTGCCTCTCACCGTCAGACCTCCTCAGTGGGCCGCATTCTCGCCGTCGCCAATCAGAAGGGTGGGGTCGGCAAGACCACCACCGCCGTGAATCTTGCGGCATCACTTGCCGTTGCCGAAAAGCGTATTCTCCTCATCGATGCCGACCCTCAAGGCAATGCCACCAGTGGCTGCGGCTTGGCTCGCGAAGGGTTTGCAGCGACGACATATGATGTCCTTATCGGCGACGCGACGTTCGATGAGGCCATTGTGCGCGCCGTACAGTTCAGGGACCTCGACATCATGCCCGCCACACCCGACCTGGCCGGCGCCGAAGTGGAGCTGGTGGATGATCCTGATCGCGTGCTCCGGATGCGACGAGTTCTTGCGCCGGTTCGCGATCGCTACGACTACATCCTCATCGATTGCCCGCCATCACTCACGTTGATCACGCTCAACATGCTGGTGGCAGCCGACGCGGTACTCATTCCGCTCCAATGCGAGTACTTCGCGCTGGAGGGCATATCGCAGCTGCTTGCCACTCTGCAGCGCGTCAAGGAGTCGCTCAACCCGGATATTCACGTGGACAGCGTGCTGCTGACAATGTTCGACGCGCGACTGAACCTTTCTCGACAGGTCGCCAGCGACGCCCGCGACCATTTCGGTGCGCGCGTTTTCAAGACCGTCATTCCGCGCAATATCCGCCTGGCCGAAGCGCCAAGCTTCGGAAAACCGATTGTGGTGTACGACGTCGCCTCTGTTGGCGCTCAGTCTTATATGGCCGTCGCGCGAGAACTGCTCGAGCGCGACAAAGCGCACGCGATCCACACCGCCCCGTCGACAATCGTGCCAACCGATCAGCTGTCTGATCTTTCCGTGACTGCGCATGAATCCGTCTGAACCGCCCCGCAGACTCGGTCGCGGCCTCGACGCGCTGCTCGCACGCAAAGATCCCGCGCGAGCGTCCGGCTCGGCGTCGACGGATCGTGAGGGCGGTGCCAACACCACTGGCGAAGAAACGCCGAACAACGGGCTGAGAATGCTGCCAGTTGCACAAATTCGTGCAAACCCGTTTCAGCCACGTCAGGAGTTTCGGGCCGAAGAACTGGCCGATCTTGAGTCGAGCCTACATGCAAACGGACTGCTTCAGCCCATCACGGTGCGACCCGCTCCAACAGGCAACGGTTTTGAGTTGATTGCCGGTGAGCGCCGATATCGAGCCGCCGTTCGACTCGGGTGGACAGAGATTCCGGCCATCGTACGCGAAACCAACGATCGTACGCTCTTGACCCTGGCGATGGTGGAAAATCTTCAGAGGTCGGACCTGGACCCGATCGAAGAAGCCGACGGCTACCATCGGCTGATGGACGAGTTCCAGTTGTCGCAACAAGAGGTGGCCGACGTCGTCGGAAAAGATCGGTCAACGGTCGCCAACGCGATTCGACTCCGCCAGTTACCCGCTGCCGTCCGCCGACTGCTGCAGGAAAAGCAGCTCTCCGCCGGTCACGCACGTGCGCTGCTGCCCTTGGTGAGCGAACGCTCAATTACCGACCTCGCGCGCGAAACCGTTACACAAGGCTTCTCCGTTCGTGAGGTGGAACGACGGGTTCAGGCCGGGCGACAGAAGCCGGCCACCACAGGACGAAAGTCGGCGGCGGCGCCCGCGCCCACTGGTGCTTCGAGCGCTGAGATGCGCCGAATTGAGGAACTCCTCCGTAAGAAACTCCAGACCGGCGTTCGCATTCATCTGTCGGAGCGGGATCGCGGAGAGCTCCGCATTGCGTTCTTCTCGAACGACGATCTTGAGCGGGTTCTCGAACTCCTTGGCGTGAAGCTCGATTCATAGCAACACTTTCAGGACACCAATGAAACACTATCAGCGCATTTTCGACCTCGTGTCCGCTAGGAAACTGATCCTGGTTGCCAGCGTCGTGCTCGTGGCTTGCGGTGGCAGAACTGCCGACTCGGGGTCGGCGGTCGATTCAGTCACGGTCGGACCGCGCCTGCGCGTTGCGCTCCTCACGCCTGGACCGATCTCGGACAAGGCTTGGAACGGCGGCGCCTACGATGGACTTATCGCCCTGCGCGATTCATTGGGCGCTGAGATCTCGCACATCCAAACCAAGACCCCGGCGGAATTCGAAGAAAACTTCCGACAGTATGGAGCGCAGGGCTACACCTTGGTGTTCGGCCATGGCTTCGAATTTCAGGATGCGGCGGTGCGGGTCGCACCGTCCTATCCGAAAACGGTCTACGTCGTCACTTCCGGGCGCGTCACGGCGCCAAACGTCGCCGGCATCAGCTTTGCGTTTGAGGAAGCGTCGTATCAGGCCGGGATGATCGCCGGCGCCACTACGCGAACGAACACGCTTGGACTCATCGGTGGCACCGAATTGCCGCCGGTAAAAGCCAGCTTCACGGCATTCGCGCGTGGAGCACAGGCGCTCAACCCCAACGTGAAGGTGCTCACGTCGTACATCGGCAATTGGGATGACGTCAGCGCTGGAAAAGAACAGGCGCTCGCACAGATCTCGCGCGGCGCCGATATCATTTTCCAGAACGCCGATGCGGCTGGCTTGGGTATTTTTCAGGCCGTGCGCGAAAAAAACGTGTTGGCGTTCGGAGCGAATGCGAACCAGAATCCCGTGGCGCCTGACGTGATACTTGGCAGTGTCGTGATCGATCTGCCAAAAGCCTTCATGCAGATTGGTCGTGAAGTCCAGGCCGGCAACTTCCACGGACGCGTGATCACCCTGGGCGTGAAGGACAACGTCATTCAGCTCATTCTCAATCCGCAACTCGTCGGACGCATCCCGCCTGCGGCGATCGCGAAGTCGGATTCGGTCGGCGCGCTGCTTCACGCCGGCACGTTCCACGCACTCGATGATGTGCTGCAAGGCGCCGATGCGCCAAAGCCCATCAAACGCTGACGTCCTGCAGCATGCGCGTTGTGCCCCCTCCACGAATCCCATCACACCTCTCTGACCAGCGGTCCGTGACGGTTCCACTCGCTGAAATTGTTGCCGCACTCGATACCGAATTGCGAACGTTGGACATCCCGGATTTTTCAGGCGCCCTGAACGGGCTGCAAGTCGGTAACGACCGTCTTGTGTCACGCGTGGCGGTGGCGGTTGACGCGTCCATGGCGGCCGTCGCTGAAGCAGCAAACCTCAAGGCCGATTTGCTCATTGTTCATCACGGATTGTTCTGGAACGGCGCGCAGTCACTCGTCGGCATCACGTACCAGAAGTACCGCTCGCTGTTGAACAACCACATCGCCGTCTACAGCACGCACTTGCCACTCGACGCACACCCAAGGCTGGGCAACAACGTGCAGTTGGCTACGGTACTGGGTCTCACCCCGAACGGTGGCTTTGGGCGCTACCAGACAATCCACATTGGCGTTTCCGGTGAATGCGACGAACCCGCTGGCGCGCTGGTCGATCGCGTGCAGACCTTCAGCGCGCGCTATGGTGGCAGTGTGCGCACATCGATTCCCGTGGACGGACGTCGCACGCGACACTGGGCAATCGTGACGGGAGGTGGTGCCACGACGGAGACACTGCGCGAAGCGCGTGAATGTGGCATCGACACGCTGATCGTTGGCGAAGGACCACATCACACCACGGTCGATGCCCAGGAGCAGAACCTGCTTGTCGTCTATGCGGGTCACTACGCGACAGAAACACTCGGCGTGCAGGCAGTGGGCGCGTGGATCGAGACGCGATTCAGCCTTCCCTGGACCTTCTTGCATTTGCCCACAGGGTCGTGATGCGAACGGGGGGGGAGAGGGGGATCGTGACTGCATCACGGGCGTGGGCCGTCGTACCCGGAGCCCCGTTGCTCTCGCTGGAACACATTTCGCGCCGTTTCGGCAACGTGGTGGCGTTGGACGATGCGTCGTTGACGGTGCGCGCCGGTTCGGTGCACGGCCTACTTGGCGAAAATGGCGCGGGAAAGTCAACACTCATGCGGGTGGCGTTTGGACTGCTGGCGCCGGACACTGGTGTCATTCGCGTGCGCGGCACTGCTGCTTCGATACCGTCACCGGCCGCCGCATTTGCTGCGGGAATCGGCATGGTCCATCAGCATTTCACGCTGGTCCCCGCGATGACGGTCGCGGAGAACGTGGCGCTGGGTGGACGAGGACGATTCGACCCGCGCGCCGCCGCCGATCGCGTGCGTGATGTGGCCGAACGGGCGGGGTTGCAACTCGATGCGTCGGCGCAGGTGTCGACGCTGAGTGTCGGCGCGCAACAGCGGTGTGAAATTGTGAAGGCGTTGGCGCGTGACGTCGCACTGCTGATTCTTGACGAACCGACCGCCGTGCTCGCACCACCGGAGGCGGCAGAACTGCTCCGTTGGGTGCGCGGGTTCGCCGACCGCGGCGGCGCCGTCGTCCTGATCACCCACAAACTGCGCGACGCCATGGCTGTGGCGGATGATGTGACCGTGCTGCGACGTGGACGCACAGTGCTCGCGTCGTCTGCCCGTGAGACCACGCAGGATGCGTTGCGGACTGCAATGGTGGGTGACCTGACGCGTGTGGACGGATCACGTCGCGTGCGTCATCGCGCAGGGAGAACAGAGCGTTCGGCACGCCCGACGGTGGTCCTGTCAGCGCACAACGTACACGCTACCGACAACCGCGGCGCGGTGCGTGTGCGCGACGTTACGCTCGATGTGCGCGCCGGTGAGATTGTCGGCATTGCCGCCGTGGACGGAGCGGGTCAGCACGAGTTGCTGCGGCTGCTTGCCGGTCGCTTGGCACCGCAGCGCGGACACGTGGTGCGGCCAGCGCGCCTTGGATTCGTACCAGAAGACCGGCATCGTGACGCGCTTTTGCTGGATGGGTCGCTTGACGAGAACGTCGCGTTGCGTGGTGCCGGGGCACGACGCGGGTGGATGCCATGGCGCGCCTTGCGCGAGTCGACCAAAGCGTTGCTGGTCGAACGCGACGTGCTGGCCAATGGTCCGCGTGCACTGGCCCGCACGTTATCCGGAGGGAATCAGCAGAAACTGATCCTCGCACGCGAGCTGTCGGACGCACCCGACGCGTTAGTCGTGGAGAATCCGACACGCGGACTCGACTTTCGGGCGACGGCGGCGGTGTTGGATGCGCTGCGTGACGCGCGCGATGCCGGCGCAGCCATTGTGCTCTATTCCAGCGATCTCGACGAAGTTCTGGAGCTGGCAGACCGCGTGTTCGTCATGTTTGACGGACGACTGGTGGAGACGACTGGCGATCGTGACGCCGTAGGGCGCGCCATGCTGGGCGCCGGTTGAACGCCGATGGGTCAACAACAGGCACCCGCGGTGCTGGTGGTCGTCACATGATCCGACGCGCGGCGTCGTGGAATGCCGGCGGCGGGCGTATGCTGGTGCGTGCGATCCTGTTCAGCCTGATCGCACTGGCCGTGCTCTCCTTGCTGCTGGTGGTCACGGGTCACCCACCCTTGCCAGCACTCTCGGCATTGATGAGCGGCGCGTTCGGCTCGGGTTATGCAGTGGCTTCTACGGTGGTACGCGCTGTTCCGCTGGCGTTGGCGGGGTTGGCCGTGGCGGTGGCCTTTCGTGCCGGTCTGCTCAACATCGGCGCCGAAGGACAGTTGCTTGTCGGGGCGTGTGCCGCGACGGCGACCGGCGTGTTCTTGCTGGATGTCCCGCGACTGGTTGCCGTACCGCTGCTGCTTGGCGCGGGCGCGCTGGCAGGTGCAGGGTGGGCGTTCATTGCCGCGGAGTTGCGGCGACGCTTTGGTGTGCTGGAAGTGATCAGCACCATCATGCTCAACTTTGTGGCGCTCTCGATCACGGGCTGGCTGGTGCGCGGTCCGCTGCAGGAGCCGACGCACATTTATCCGCAGTCGGCGTCGTTGCCGCCATCGCAGCAGCTGCCCATGCTGATTCCCGGAACCCGGGTACACGTGGGACTTGTGGTGGTCGTGCTCCTCGCCGCGGGCCTGTGGGTGTGGTTGCGTGAGAGTGCGAGTGGCTTTCGGCTTCGCGCGGTGGGCTCGAATCCACTCGCCGCGGCAAGTGCGGGACAGATCTCGGTGTCACGCACAACCCTGTTGGCGTTTCTGATCAGTGGTGCGCTGGCGGGTTTGGCCGGTAGCGTGGAGTTGAGCGGCGTCACGTACGCCTTGTATGAGAATTTTTCGCCTGGGTACGGCTACACCGCCATCGCCGTCGCGCTGTTGGCACGTCTTAATCCACTCGCCGTACTCGGCACAGCGCTGCTGTTCGGTGCCCTCGAAGCCGGTGCCAGCGCGATGCAACGCAACGCGGCGGTGCCCAGCGTGGTCGTGTCGGTAGTTGAAGCAGCGCTCATTCTGCTGGTCATTGCGAGCGATCGACTGCAATCGCGCGCCGCATTGAGCGCGGAAACGAGCGCGTAATGTTGGCGACGAGACTCGGGTCATGCTGATCGCCGACGGCATTGATGTCAGTGGCTTTCTCGAGGCAGCCGTGCGATATGCCACGCCGTTGGGATTCGCCGCGCTTGGCGAGTGCGTGAGCGAACGCGCGGGTGTGATCAACATCGGACTCGAAGGCGCGATCATCGCGGGCGCGTTGGGCGGCACGGTCGCCGCTGGTATTGCGGGGCCGACTGTTGGCTTCGTTGCGGGTGCCGCAGCGGGACTGTTGATCGCGTGTGTGTTCGCCCTGTTTACCGTCTGGCTTCGCGCCGACCAGATTATCACCGGGACGGCGATCACGCTGTTGGCGCTCGGGCTGACGGGCACACTGTACCGCACGGTGTACGGCGCGGGCGGCGTCGCCCTGTCCACACCAACGGTGGGTGTGTTGGCCATACCCGGATTGTCGTCGTTGCCCTTCGTGGGGCGTGCGGTGTTTGCCCAACCCGCCGTGACCTACGTGTTATATGTGCTCACGCCAACGATTGCCTGGTGGTTGTCGCGCACACACAGTGGGCTCGCCATTCGCGCCATGGGTGAGTCACCGGAGGCCGCGATTTCCGCCGGCATTCGGCCGCGACTGGTGCAAACGGGCGCCGTGTTGTTCGCCGGCGCAATGGCGGGTGTGGCCGGTGCCACGCTGGTGTTGGCACAGGCGGGCACCTTCAGTGAAGGCATGTCGGCAGGTCGCGGATTCATTGCCATCGCCATCGTGGTGCTTGGTCGCTGGCGTCCAATTGGCGTAGCCGCCGCCGCGCTGCTTTTCGGTTCAGCGAACGCACTGCAGACGCTGTTCCAGGCCATGGGGTGGGAGCAGGTACCCTATCAGCTGTTTCTCGCGGTACCGTACGTACTCACGCTGATCGTGCTCGCCGGGTCGGGCGGACGCGCTGCGGCGCCGAATGCTCTGGGACGACGCGAGCTGATGGGGGGGGGGTAACAGAGACGGGAGAATGGAGACGGGAGACGGCAGACGTCCAACCGACGGCGATACCATCCGGCTGGATGTCTCCCGTCTCCTCTCTCCAGTCTCCCGTCTCTTTTACCGCCCCCATCCCATTTGCAGCCATGCAAACGCCTCCGCGGCCACCGACACCGGGATCTGGTGGGTCCCGTCGAACTCGCGATACGTGACCTCATAGCCGGCCGACTTCAATTGCGGCACGAACACGCGACTGGTGGTGGCGATCGGCAGCACGCTGTCACGGGTGCCATGCGACGCGAAAACCTGAGGCCGGCCACGGCGCACATTTGGCGACATGTAGCCCGGCGTGAACGCCACGATCTGGCGGAACAGGTCGCCGTTGGTAAGTCCCAGCGATAGCGCGTACGAGGCTCCGTCGGAGAACCCGGTGATGGCCAGTCGCTGCGGATCAATCGCGCAGCGCAGGTACGTATCCGACAGCGCGTTGTCGAGGAAGCGCGCGTCCACGCCAAATCCTCCGTAGCGGCGATCCCAGCTGACGTTGCGCGAATCCGGCGACACGAGCACCACCCGTGCCGTCTCCGCGAAAGCGAGAAACGGCTGAATGCCGGCGTACGCATTTCCGCCGGCTCCGTGCAGCGTCACCATCAAGGGCAGCGCTTCACCGGAACGGTACGTAGTTGGAATGAAGCGCAGACCGTCGCGGGCGCCCCCAATCCCCAGATTATTCACCCCGATCTGCGGCGTGAACACCGGAGCACCCGGACGCGCTACCAGATGCCCTTCCTCAGGGTCTTCCAGCGACGCAAGGGACTGCTCGCCGCACGCCGCTGTTCCGGCGAGCGCGCCCAGCGTAGCGGTCGAGGTCAGGCGCAGCCATTCTCTACGTGACATCGTCACCGTTTCGACCCTCCCTCAACCCGCTTCCCATGCGCCGTCCGCATTGCTTTCTCCTGTCAGCCCGCGGTGTACTCGCGATAGCGACTCTTTGCGCTTTACCACTTCATGCCCAGCCGCCTGTCGACGCAGCCACGCTTGCCAAAGCGCGCGCGATTCACGCCAAAGTGTTTTCGGTCGACACGCATGTGGACATCAGTCCCAACAACTTTAACGCGACTGGTCCTAATTACACCCAGAAGCTCCCGCGGACCCAGGTTGACCTGGTGAAGATGGAGGAAGGCGGACTGTCGGGTGCGTTCCTGATTGTGTACGTCGGTCAGTCGGCGCAACTCGATTCGGCCGGCTTTGCGCGCGCCAACGCGTCGGCACTGGAGAAGTTCGACGCTATTCATCGGCTCACCGAGCAGTTGGCGCCGAACCGCGCTGAGCTGGCCCTGACCGCTGCTGATGCGCGTCGCATTCACGGCACCGGCAAGCGCGCCATCTTCATCGGCGTGGAGAACGGTTTCCCGATCGGCGCCGACATCACGAATGTGAAGAAGTTCTACGACCGCGGTGGTCGCTACATGTCGCTGGCGCACAACGGCCACAGTCAACTGTCCGACTCCAATACCGGTGAACGCGACAACGTGTGGCTGCACAACGGCCTCAGCCCGCTCGGCAAGCAGGTGATCGCCGAGATGAATCGGTTGGGTATGATGATCGATGTGTCGCATCCGTCGAAGGCGTCGATGTTGCAGACAATTGCATTGTCGAAGGCGCCGATCATCGCGTCGCATTCGGGTGTGCGCGCAATCTGCAATCACAGCCGCAACATGGACGACGAGCAGCTCGATGCGCTGAAGAAGAACGGCGGCGTGATTCAGTTGGTGGCGTTCAACAGCTACGTCAAATGCGATCCCGCGCGCGACGTTCCGCGGGAGCAGGCGCGCGCTGCCGCCATGGAGGATCTGCGCAAGGAGTACGGTATTACGGTCGCTGCTGGTGGTGGTGGTGGTGGCCGCGGTGCGCTGCAAACCGCGATTGAGGCGCTCCCGGAAGCAAAGCGCAATGAGTACCTCGCGAAACAGGAAGACATCACGGCCCGTCGCTATCCGTCCGACCCACCAGCGTCGGTGAAGGATTTCGTCGACCACATCGACTACGTGGTGAAGCGCATCGGCATCGACCATGCCGGAATCAGCTCCGATTTCGATGGCGGCGGCGGCGTGGATGGCTGGCGGAATGCAGCGGAGTCGCTGAACGTGACGGTCGAGCTGGTGAAGCGCGGCTACACGGAGCAGCAGATCGCCAAGATCTGGGGCGGGAACCTGCTGCGCGTGATGGGAGAGGGAGAAGCAATAAGTAGGAAGTAGGAAGTGGGGGGGGGGGGGGTAAGTTTTAAATAGAAAAAAAATCAAAAAAAAACACGAAAAAAAAGAAAAAGAAAAACAAAAAACAAAAACA
>JANMRE010000563.1:0-10761 GCA_031370885.1 Gemmatimonadaceae bacterium | reverse complement strand
GTCGAGTGCGCCGTTTGCGTCCCTTTTCCCTACCTTGGCGAAAGTGCAGCGAGGCTTTCCGCATCGAAGCTCGCGCTGGGTGCACAGAATGTAAGCGAGTTCGCGTCAGGCGCTTACACGGGCGAAATTGCCGCGCCCATGCTCGCCGAGTTCGGCTGCAAATATGTATTGGTGGGGCATTCGGAGCGCCGCGCGATTTTCGGCGAGACGGATGGGCAGGTGGCGGCAAAATTCGCGGCTGCGCAAAAGGCGGGTCTTACGCCGGTCGTTTGCGTTGGCGAGACGCTGGCCGAACGCGAATCGGGTGCCACGGCCTCTGTTGTTGAACGCCAACTGGCCGCTGGCATTGCCGAACTGGAAGATGTACAGGTCGGTGCCATGATGCTGGCCTACGAACCGGTCTGGGCGATCGGAACCGGCAAGACCGCCACACCAGACGACGCCAGCGACATTCATGGCGTCTTGCGCCGGGCACTGGCCAACCGAGTGGGCGAGAAGGCTGCGCTGGCAGTTCCGATCTTGTACGGCGGTTCGGTCAACCGTGGCAATGCGGGCACGCTCCTGGCGGCCGCAGACGTGGACGGGCTTCTGGTCGGAGGAGCATCACTCGATCCGGACGGTTGGAGCAGCATCGTGCGCAGCTGACCGCACAGCGAACCCGCGCACAGGCCTGATTGAGGGAAGGACTTGAATCCGACCCTCCAAAGCGTGATGTTACAGGGCTGACGATTTCTGTTTTTTGCCTCGCACCTCATACGCGACATGTACACGTTCCTTCTCGTACTGCTCATCCTCGATGCATTCGTGCTCAGCGCCGCCATCCTGCTCCAATCAGGAAAGGGCGGAGGCTTGGCCGCAAACTTCGGCGGTGCGAGTTCGTCGTCCGATTCCGTCATGGGCACTCGGCAGGCCGGCAACTTGTTGACCAAGGCCAGCTGGTCGTGCGGTGGGATCTTTCTGGGTCTCGCTTTCGTGTTGCAACTGATGTCGTCGCGCAGCACCGCTCCGAAGTCGGTTCTCGACAAGATTGGGGTACCCGCCGCCGTTCCCACGGCACCACCGGTCGGCGCACCTGTTACCGCACCGCCTTCGCCGCTGACCTCGCAGCCTGTGGCTCCAGCCGGCCAGCCAGCGAAGCCTCCCGCCAAACCGTAAACGCGAGTGGAAGCACACGCACCAAAAGGGTTCCTCCTCCTCGAGGACGGAACCCTTTTTCTCGGCCGTCTCATCGGCCCGACAATTCCGACGGTGGCCGAGGTGGTGTTCACCACCAATATGACCGGCTATCAGGAAGTGTTCACCGATCCGTCGTACCGCGGGCAGATCGTGGTGATGACCGCCCCGCAGATTGGCAACTACGGCGTGAACGCCGACGATCCGGAGTCCGCGCGCCCACAGGTGGCGGGCATTGTCGTGCGCGAGCTTTCCCGCACGTATTCCAACTGGCGTGCGACCGGAAGCTTGCGTGATTGGCTGGTGGACGGTGGCGTGTCTGCACTCACTGAGGTGGACACCCGGCGTCTCACGAAGCACCTGCGCGCTGTGGGTGTGATGCGTGGCGTGATCGGTGCAGGGGACTCTCCCACGCGCGAGACCCTTTCGGTGCTTGACGCATGCCCCAGCATGGAAGGCCTTGATCTCGCGACGGTGGTGTCCACACGTGCCGCGTACAAATGGGGGCGACCCGACGCGTCGTACCATGTGGTGGCGTTTGACTACGGCATCAAGCGCAACATCCTGCGTTTGCTCGACGCTCACGACTGCCGTGTAACGGTGGTGCCGTCCGACACGACGTCTGATGCCGTATTGGCCATGCAGCCGGACGGGGTGTTTCTGTCCAACGGCCCCGGTGATCCGGCCGCTGTTACGTACGCACCCGCCATTATTCGTGCACTCGCCGCCGCCAATATGCCGATGTTTGGCATTTGCCTGGGTCATCAGTTGCTCGGACTCAGCTTTGGCGGTCGAACGGAAAAAATGCCGTTCGGGCATCGCGGTGGAAATCAGCCGGTGAAGGACTTGGCCACAGGCAGTGTGCTGATAACAGCCCAGAATCACGGATTCGCGGTAGCGGGCTCGGCCGCTGGAGTGGACGGAGCGCCGGAATTGATGGTCACCCACATCAATCTCAACGATGGGACGGTGGAGGGGCTGCGACACCGATCCCTTCCTATTTTTGCAGTCCAGTACCACCCAGAGGCGGCCCCGGGACCGCATGACGCCGTCCCCTTGTTCGACCAATTCGTGACCGCCCTCAAGTCACATCGAGTCTCAAGTGAGCCAACCGCTTGACTGATAAGCACTAAGGTCATACGTTCGGACCTTCGGTACGCTGCGTCTTTTGCCCCCGCTGACGCGCGTCGAACCCCTGGTAGAGCCCATGACGAAAGCCGATCTGGTGGAGAATGTCACGGCACGGATAGCGCAAACAGCCGGCCCGACGATCTCCAAGAAGGACTGTGCACGGGTTGTTGACGCATTTCTCGATGCGATCAAAGACGCCTTGCAGGAACAGAAAAACATCGAAGTACGCGGGTTTGGAACGTATAAGATCCGACAGCGGAAAACGCGCATGGCGCGTAATCCGCGCACCGGTTCACCGGTTGAAGTGTCAGCACGTCCCGTGCCGGTGTTCAAGCCGTCGAAGGAGTTGCGAGCCATGGTCGCTGGAGTCGACATCGCGCATTTCGACGACCACGACGATGATGACTACGAGTCGTGAATCACCGGCACTGCACGAACTCGCCCCGCGACGCGCTGGCGTCGCGGGGCGTTTGCGTTCCATTTCCTTGTGGAACCAATTGGCGTCTCACGCGTTAACTTCAGTAGGCACATGAGTATCTCCGTCCTGCTTTTCGCGTCGTACGCCGATGCTTTCGGCACCCGCCGGTTGGATGTTCCGGTTCAGGTGCCGTGCACGGTGGGCGATGTGGTGGCAATCATCCGACGGATGCCGGGCGGTCAGGTTTTGCCCGCGGAACCATTGGTGGCGGTCAATCACGAATGGGTGCGCGGCAACGGGGCGATCGTGCACGGGGATGAGGTGGCGGTGATTCCGCCGGTTGCCGGTGGTTGACCTCGGCTTGGCACCCACGTCCGATGCCGGTGCGGGCGTGTGTCACGTCGCAATTGTCGAGGTGCCCATTGATGTCCAGCGCATGACGTCGCACGTTGAGCACGGGGGTGTTGGTGCGGTCTCCATCTTTCTGGGGACTGTCAGAAATCTCAACGATGGTCGCGATGTGACCGGCATCGACTACGAGGCGTACCAGCCCATGGCCGAACGAGAACTGCGATCGATCGCGCGCGAAACGTGCGATGAGAGTCCAGGCTTGCGCCTGGCAATCGAGCATCGGGTTGGAGCGCTCCGGGTAGGCGACGTCAGCGTGGCCATCGCAGCGGCGCATGCCCGTCGGGCGCCGGCACTCGCCGCCGCGCGGCGCGTGATTGAAGCGCTCAAGACGCGCGTGCCAATCTGGAAGCGCGAGCACTACGTTGATGGGGAACGTCGCTGGGTGGATCCGACCTCATGATTGATCAATTCGGACGCTCCATCGAGTATTTGCGCATCTCGGTTACCGACCGCTGTAACTTCCGCTGCCAGTACTGCATGCCGCTGGAAGGGTTGCCGTGGCTCCCAAAAGCGGAGATCCTGCGCTACGAAGAAATCGCCGAAATCGTCCGCCAACTGGCGCCGCTGGGCTTAAAGCGGATTCGCCTTACCGGCGGTGAACCGACGATCCGGCCACAACTTGCGACGCTTGTACGCATGTTGCGTGAGATCCCTGGCGTAGAGGATATCTCGCTCTCCACCAACGGCGTCAAACTTCCCGAGCTGGCGGCCGAGCTGCGCAACGCGGGTCTCGATCGGGTGAATATCAGCGCCGACTCCATGCGCGCGGATCGGGTGGTCGCGATCGCGCGACGCGACCTTGGCTTCGACATCGTGCGGTCAGCACTCGCGGCCGAGCAGGCGGGGTTGGCCCCAATCAAGATCAACGTCGTGGTCATGCGAGGTATCAACGATGATGAAATTGCCGATTTCGCGGCGTTGACCGCGTCGCACCCTTGGCATGTGCGATTCATCGAACTGATGCCCGTTGGAGATCTCCGGGAACTCACGTGGGACCACGTCGTGCCGAGCGATGAAGTGCTGGCGCGCGCACGCACCATCGGAGAACTGGTACCGGACGCGGGTCCGGCACGAGGCAACGGACCTGCCGTCTATTGGCGGTTTCGTGATGCGCCGGGCTCGATCGGCGTTATCACTCCCATGACGCACACATATTGCGATAGTTGCAACAGAGTTCGACTCACTGCGGACGGTCGATTGCGGACCTGCCTGTTTGGCGATCACGAGGTGCTGCTGCGGGATGCGCTTCGCGCCGGTCAGCCCTTGGAATCACTCTTCCGGCAGGCGCTGGCGGAGAAGCCCAAGGCGCATGATCTGCTCCAGATGCGGGTTGGCGGCTTGCGGGCGCTCAGCGAAGTGGGCGGTTGAATCGCAACCGTGGTCACAACGTTGCTCGCCTTGGTGCGGCGCTCTAACTTGCCCCGACACTGTCACACTTGATCGCCGGGCGAGCACGGTAGCGCGCACGCTCACGCTGGGATTTCGCATCGTCAATCCGCGCGGACATTGGTCCGGAGAACTGACTCAACATGGTTAACAAGATTACGGTCGTTGGTGCGGGGAATGTCGGGGCGACCACTGCGCAGCGCATCGCCGAGAAGTCGCTGGGCCGCACGGTCGTCATGGTGGACGTGGTAGACGGTGTGCCGCAGGGGAAGGGTCTCGATCAATGGGAGTCCGCCCCGATCGAAGGCTTCGACTCCCGCGTGATTGGCACAAACGGCTACGAGGAATCCGCAAACTCCGATATTGTGGTGATCACGGCAGGTATCGCGCGCAAACCCGGCATGACGCGTGACGACCTGCTCAATACCAACGCCGGCATTGTGAAGTCGGTTGCCGAGCAAGTGCGCGCGACGTCGCCCAATGCCATCGTGATCGTGGTCTCGAATCCACTCGACGTGATGTGCTTCGTCGCCAAACAGGTCACCGGCTTTCCGCGGGAACGCGTCATTGGCATGGCCGGCGTGCTGGATACGGCGCGTTACCGCTCATTTCTGGCGGAGGCGCTCGATGTATCGGTGCTGGACATTCAGGCGATGGTGCTTGGTGGACACGGCGATACGATGGTCCCGCTGATTTCGTACACGACCGTGAGCGGCATTCCCGTGACGCAACTGATGCCACGTGAGCAGCTCGACACCATCGTGCAGCGCGCGCGCGATGGCGGCGCCGAGATCGTGAAGTACCTGAAAACCGGTTCGGCGTACTATGCGCCCTCGGCCGGTGCGGTGCAGATGGTCGACGCCATTGTGCACGATCGCAAACGCATACTGCCCTGCGCCGCGTGGCTGGAAGGCGAGTACGGCATGTCGGGGCTGTTCCTCGGCGTCCCCTGCAAGCTCGGACGACGTGGACTCGAGAAAATTCTCGAGCTCGAACTCACCAGCGACGAGCGTGCGGCGCTCGAGAAGTCGGCGCACGCCGTTCGCGAGCCGATGTCGATACTTTCTCTCTGATTCCTTCGGCACCGGCGCGCACCTTCGCGTGCGCCGGTGTTGGCTTCAACCCTTTCCATGTACGGACTCTCGCGATTCTGGCGCAGCACGATTGGCAAGAAAATCGTGATGGCGGTTACGGGTATCATTGGGATCCTGTTCGTCATTGGCCACATGTCCGGCAACCTCCTGATGTTCAAGGGGCAGGATGCCATGCATCAGTACGCGCTCCTGCTGCGCACCAGCATGCCGTTGCTGTATGTCATTCGTGGTGCGTTGCTCGTGGCCGTGGTGCTGCATGCCGTCTCGGCGTATCAACTCTCCATGCGCGCGCGCGCCGCGCGTCCGCAGGACTACGCGGTGCGCAAACCGCAGGTGACCACGTTTGCGGCCAGAACCATTCGCTGGGGCGGGGTGTTGTTACTGGTGTTCATCGTCTTTCACCTGCTGCAACTGACGTTGGGTGTGGTCCATCCGCGCTTTGCGCATCTCGATCCGTATAACAACGTCGTGGTCGGCCTGTCCAATCCGTTGGTCGCGGGATTCTACGTGCTCGCCATGGCGGCGCTCGCGCTGCACCTCTACCACGGCATCTGGGCGTCGGTGCGTACGCTCGGCGCGGCGCGGTCGGCGGTGCAACCACTCAAACGTACAGCGGCGATGGCCGTAGCGGTCATTGTGGCGGCGGGCTTCATGATCATCCCCATCGCCACACTGGCCGGTGCGTTTATCGAAGCACCGCCACTGGTGGAGACCTCGCTCACCACGGTCGAGCGGCATATCGAACCAGCACCCGTTGCGACGCGGCCAGCCGGGGAGACCCGCTGACATGACCGATCTGCGTTCAAGGGTTCCCAGCGGTCCGCTGGAGCAGAAGTGGGACGAACATCGTTTTTCCATGAAGCTGGTGAATCCGGCCAACAAGCGTCGGCACTCGGTGATCGTGGTTGGCGCCGGGCTGGCGGGTGCGTCGGCCGCCGCGACCATGGCGGAGTTGGGATACCAGGTGTCGTGTTTTGTCTTCCATGATTCGCCCCGCCGGGCACATTCCATCGCGGCGCAGGGTGGTATCAACGCCGCCAAGAACTACCAGAACGACGGCGACAGTGTGCGTCGACTGTTCTACGACACCATCAAGGGCGGCGATTTCCGGGCGCGTGAGGCCAACGTGTATCGGCTCGCGCAGGTGTCGGTGAACATCATCGACCAGTGCGTGGCACAAGGCGTGCCGTTTGCGCGCGAGTACGGTGGACTGCTGGCCAACCGCTCATTCGGCGGCGCGCAAGTCTCGCGGACATTTTATGCGCGCGGACAGACCGGACAGCAGCTGCTGCTGGGCGCGTATCAGGCACTCGAACGGCAGGTTGGCCTGGGCAGCATCGCCATGCACACCTTCGAGGAGATGCTGGATGTCGTGGTGATCGATGGGCATGCGCGCGGCATTGTGACGCGCAACTTGCTGACCGGAGCGATTGCCTCCCATGCCGCCGACGCGGTGGTTCTGGCCACGGGTGGCTATGGCAACGTGTACTACCTGAGTACCAACGCGATGTACTCGAACGCCACAGCCATCTGGCGGGCGTACAAGAAGGGTGCCGCGTTTGCCAACCCGTGCTATACGCAGATTCATCCCACCTGCATTCCGGTCAGCGGCGAGCACCAGTCCAAACTCACACTCATGTCCGAGTCGCTGCGCAATGACGGGCGCGTGTGGGTGCCCATGACGCAGGGTGACCATCGGGCACCGGCACAGATTCCCGACGCGGAGCGCGATTACTTCCTGGAACGGAAATATCCGAGCTTCGGCAATCTGGCACCGCGCGACATCGCATCTCGCGCCGCCAAGGAAGCGTGCGACGACGGGCGGGGCGTGGGTCCGGGTGGGCTGGGCGTGTATCTCGATTTTGCCGACGCCATCAAGCGACTTGGCAAGGACACAATCGCGGAGCGGTACGGCAATCTGTTCGACATGTATCAGCGTATCACCGATGAGAATCCGTACGTGGTGCCCATGCGCATCTACCCGGCGGTGCACTACACAATGGGCGGCCTGTGGGTGGACTACAACCTGATGTCCACCATCCCCGGTCTGCACGTCGCGGGCGAAGCCAATTTTTCCGATCACGGCGCGAACCGCCTGGGGGCGTCGGCGCTCATGCAGGGACTGGCCGACGGGTATTTTGTCCTGCCGTACACCATCGGTCACTATATCGCCAGCACGAAACTCGCCCCGGTAAACACCACGCACAGCGCGTTTACGTCGGCAGAAACCGCCGTGCGCCAGCAGCAGCAGCAGTTCCTTGCCATCCGGGGCACACGCACGGTGGATTCATTTCACAAGGCGTTGGGCAAGATCATGTGGGACCACTGCGGCATGGCGCGTTCGCGCGAGGGACTCTCCAAGGCACTGGAACTGATTCCGGCGCTGCGTGAGGAGTTCTGGCGCGATCTCAACGTGCCCGGCAGTGGTGAGTCCCTCAATCAGTCGCTCGAAAAGGCCGGGCGTGTCGCCGACTTTCTCGAACTGGGCGAGTTGATGTGCCGAGACGCCCTCCATCGCGAAGAATCGTGTGGCGGCCACTTCCGCGTGGAGTATCAGGAAGCCGGCGAAGCCAAACGCAACGACGAACAATTCGCGTACGTGGGCGCGTGGGAATATGCGGGTAGTGGCCAGACGCCCATTCTCAACAAGGAACCGCTGGTGTATGAGAACGTGCACTTGTCCACGCGGAGCTACACGTAATGAAACTGACTCTCAAGGTATGGCGTCAGTCGGCATCGAACGCGCCTGGCAAGCTCGAGACGTATTCGCTCGATGGCGTGAGCGGCGACATGTCGTTTCTCGAGATGTTCGACATGCTCAACGAACAGTTGACCCATGAGGGCAAGGAGCCGGTGGCATTTTCGCACGATTGTCGTGAGGGGATTTGCGGTTCGTGCGCCATGATGATCAACGGGCAGGCGCACGGACCATGGAAAGGCACGGCCACGTGTCAGTTGCACATGCGCGCATTCAAGGACGGCGACCATATCACGGTTGAACCGTGGCGCGCCTCGTCGTTCCCGATTGTGAAGGATCTGGTTGTCAATCGCGGCTCGTTCGACCGGATCATCCAGGCCGGAGGGTTTATCTCGGTGAACACAGGCGGCGCGCGCGACGCCAACGAGATTTTGATTGGCAAGGACGTGCTGGAGGAAGCGATGGATGCCGCCGCGTGTATCGGCTGCGGTGCCTGCGTGGCCGCGTGTCCGAATGCGTCGGCGTCGTTGTTCACAGGCGCGAAGATTGCCCACCTTGGTGCGTTGCCGCAGGGTCAGCCCGAGCGCGACCGTCGCGCACTCTCCATGGTGGAGCGGATGGATCTTGAAGGGTTCGGGCACTGCACGCTGGTGGGCGAATGTCAGGAGGCGTGCCCGAAGGAAATCAGCATTGACGTGATCAAGCAGATGAATCGCGACTTTCTGAAGGCCAGCGCCACGCGGCGTGAGCTGCGGTCAGGCGTCGGGGCAAGCTGAGGGCTACGGCGCCGCTCACTCCGGTGGACGGCGCGGTTTCGCGATCCGTGTCAAATGCGTGGGAGCGTCACCCCAAGCTGTCCCTGATACTTGCCCTTCTTGTCGCCGTAACTGATCTCCGGTGGTTCGTCGCCAGTGAAGAACACGACCTGCGCGATGCCCTCGTTGGCGTAGATCTTCGCCGGCAATGGCGTGGTGTTCGAGATCTCGAGCGTGACGTAGCCTTCCCATTCGGGCTCGAACGGCGTGACATTGGTGATGATGCCGCATCGGGCGTACGTGCTCTTGCCGACGGTCAGTGTGAGCACGTTGCGCGGACTCCGGAAGTACTCGACGCTCCGCGACAGGGCAAACGAGTTGGGTGGCACGATGCAGACATCACCTTCGAATTCGACGAGACTCTTTGGGTCGAACGCCTTGGGATCGACGATCGAGCTGAGGACGTTTGTGAAGATCTTGAACTCGCGGGCAACGCGCATGTCGTACCCATACGAGCTGACGCCGTACGAAATGACTCCCTCGCGCACCTGCCGGTCTTCGAACGGATCGATCATGCCGTGTTCGCGCGCCATGCGCGTGATCCAGCGGTCGGAGCAGAGCCCCATCGGGATGGCGGGAAAAGGTGGAATGAACGACTCGGGCGAATCTTATCGGCGCGAGACACAAAGTTGAAGCTGGCGTGCGTTCGGCGGGGGATCGATCTGTGGCACCAAATCGAAGCGGTCCGCGTGACAGCCGGGGAACTCCAACGCTGCATTGAGTCGCGGCGGTCCAGTCGCTACCTTGTTTCCGATGACTTTGTGAACTTTTTCACGAAGTCCGCCCGCCACGTCCAGCGTCCCCCATCGTCTCGACGATGTTGCGTCATTATTTGCCGGTCCTGCTGCTCCTTGGGTTCGTGATCGTCAACGCGGTGCTCATCCTGGGTATCGCGCATTTGACGGTTCCAGCACAACCAACCGCCGTCAAGTCGCAGCCGTACGAGTCGGGGATTGCCCCGCTTGGCGATGCGCGCGATCGCTTCTCGGTCAAGTTCTATGTGGTGGCAATGTTGTTCATCGTGTTCGATATCGAGACGGTGTTCATGATTCCGTGGGGCGTATACTTCCGGCAGCTCTCCTGCACCGTTCCCATGCTCGCCGACGCATGCCCCACGGGGCACCTGTCGTTTTTCGGGCTGGGGGAGATGCTGATGTTTGCCCTCATTCTGGTGGTTGGCTTCGTGTACGTTTGGAAGAAGGGAGCACTCACGTGGGACTGACCCCGGGGTCGCGCACAACCACCACCGTCGATCCCGCCTCGCAGGATGGCTGGATCACGTCGCGCCTCGACTTCCTGGTCAATTGGGCGCGCGCCGGATCGCTCTGGCCCATGCCATTTGGCACAGCGTGTTGCGCGATCGAATTCATGTCCACCGCCGCCAGCCGTTTCGATCTGTCGCGATTCGGCATGGAGCGACTGAGTTATTCGCCACGGCAAGCTGACGTGCTGATCTGCGCGGGTCGCGTGCCCCTCAAGCTCGCACCGGTGATCCGTCGTATCTATCAGCAGATGCCACAGCCCAAGTGGGTTATCTCCATGGGCGCCTGCGCCTCCACTGGCGGAATGTTTGACAACTACGCGGTCGTGCAGGGGATTGACACCATCATCCCGGTGGATGTTTATGTGCCCGGA
>JANMRE010000555.1:0-3551 GCA_031370885.1 Gemmatimonadaceae bacterium | reverse complement strand
GGGGGTATTCCGAGACCGGCTCATCGACTTCGCGCAGACGGTAGTCGCGACGCAGACCGGGTCAGCCGGAGTTGTCGTCGACGCGGTGTGCGTGTACCGGGAAACCGAATGGACGCCGACCAGAGTCTTCTCCCGCGTACTGCGCGCTTCGAAATAGGTCCGCGTGCAGTTCCTGTGCCAGGCGCTGCGCTCAGGCGCTCGCCATCTCGGGTTGCGGGGCACGCTCCGGCGGCTGCGCCTTGACCTCCACCGTTCCTCCGATCGCCTGCACGATCCGCTCGGCTCGCTCAAGCGAAATCCCGTGGTAGTCATTCCGTTCGTCTCGCGACACCTGCGACTCCGACACCTTCAGCCGCCCGGCGAGTTCGCGTTGCGACAGGCCCGCCGCGATCCGGAGCCCGATCAGGATGCGACCGACTTCGTCGAGCGACCAGACCGAGTCGATGTCGCCACGCCGCATCCGGTCGTAGGTCTCGACCTCCTCGACCAGTTGCTCGTGAAATGCCATCGTCGGCTCGAGCGCGCGCTGAACGTCGGCGCCACTGAGATCCGTGGTCTCGAGTCGCTCGCGCTGTTGCCTGATGACGTCGCGATCTTTGTCGAGGCGTGCGAGCGCCTCCTGGTACTCGCGGTCGGTGCGAATCACGGCGTGCTCCTGGTTGGCACCATCTGAAGGATTCCCTTGCGTAGTCCGCTGCCGCGCTGCTGTCGGAAGGCCGACGGAAACTGCAATTCGTTGCCGAACGGGTCGGGAATGCCGCTCAGGAGCCCGCGCGCGTGAGGGTAGAGTTCGACGCGATACTGGTGCCACATCGGCAACTGCTTTTTCGCCGACCCTTTTGCGCGCCGACGCGATGCAGGCGCCCACGTCCAGATGCCATGCGGATTGCGCTGGTTGAGGCGGCGTTCGAGCCCGCCACTCGCGAGGTCATGAATGTCGCATTCGAAGTACCCATCGATGTCGTTGGGATGAGCCTTCGCCTCCGTGAACGAGCCATCGAGAAAGACGTCGGTGACGCCGCACGCCCAGAGTTCCTGTGTGAGTTCCCCGGCGTTGTGGACCAGTTGCCCCCGCCACGCGACGTCCCACCCACGATGCCAGTCGTCAGCCGCCGCTGTCACCAGATGCGATGCCGCCAGTTGCTCAAAGGTGAGGGAGAAGGTCCCCACGGGGAGCACGCCACTGTCCGTGAAGTCTGGCAACATTCTACACAAGTTGAACAAAAATGTTCAGTTTCTCGTATCGGTCAAGTTGTGCCTGCAGGCAACCGGAGTCTCCTGTGGAAAACGTGGAGATCATGCAGCGCGGCGGGCGAGCCGATACCGGTGCTCGTCGGACTTCCAGACCTCGCCCATGAGCGCCAGCGCGTCGAGGTGACGCTGGACGAGCGGTGCGCTGGCGCCCGTGAACGCGGCGACGGCTTCGGCGCTCGTGACGGCGCGCTGGGCGAGGAGGGCGGTGAGCGCGGTGAGTTGTTCGATCGCGGTGGTGGGCCAGGCTGGGAGCGCGACGGGTGCTGCGGCCACGGCGCCGGGCGTGAGCGCGAACTCGGCGGCCGGCACGCCGGCCTTGGCGCCGAAGCGCGGGATCTGGTACTCCGGGCGGAGCCAGCGGACGAGGCCACGCGTTTCCTCGGCGACGCGTTCGTCGTGGAGGGCGACGAGGCGTTCGAGGATCTTGTCGCGTGAGAGGGGCCACGGCCATCCGTAGGCTTGCGCGACGAGGGCGTCGAGTTCGTCGTGGAGGTCCTTGAGGATGCCGCAGGCGGCGAGTTCGTGGATCTCGCGTTCTTTCTCGGTGAGGGCGGCGCCGGAGCGGAGTTTCTCGACGACGTTGTACATGCCGGTCATCGTGACGCGTTCGTCGCGCGCGAGGGCGGCGGCGCGGTGGGCGTCGAGGCGCTCGGCGACGTCGGCAATGCGGGCACGGAGATCGTCTGCCGGTGTCGGGAAAGGGAACGCGTCGAAGCAGACCGTCTTGTTGTATCGAGGATCGTTTCCGACGCCCAGGCGCCCGCCCGCGGCCAACGCCCAGAGCACATGTGCAGACGACGAAAGGAAACCGAGCAACGCGGCGCTATCGTGCGCGAACACAGTGAGCATGTTGTCGGGCGCGACAGACGTATCCATGAAGACAAAGAAGCGGTGTTTCGCGGTCTCGCCTGTGGCGATGAAGCGGGGGAGGCCGGCCAACGCACGACGCAACTCCGGGCGCGGGTACCCGAACTGCCACCACCGGTCAGCGAGAGATGCCCGGCGGTTGGCGTCGCGCTCTGGCTTTACACGGTCGCGCACGACGTCGAAGGCAAACTCGAACCGGCGAGCAGAAGCCTCATCCATGAGCGCGAAATCGATGACCCAGACGTTGCGAGGACGCGATGCGAGGTCTCTGCCATTGCGGTACGGCTTGAGAATCTGCGAGTACTTCGAGTCAGCGGCGATCATCGCGCGTGCTTGATCAGCGGAGACGATGAAGCCCGAGCCAAAGAGCTGAAATCCGGCGAACGACATTCCCTCGCAGGCGTGCATACCGATCTTTGCTGTGGCGCCGACGTCCGCGGCGAAGGTCAGGTCCGCATTCAGCCGGGGAGCGAGATGCACCGATGTCTCGACGGCATTGTCGTCAACTTCGACGAGCCTGGCATTGTGCTGCGTTCGCGCAATGACCGTAAGCGCGACCCGGACGGCTGCGCCGTCCGCGGCGTCGACCCACGGATGATCGGCAACGGCCCAAACAACGTTCGCGCCGGCATCCTGCGCTCGCTCGACAACTGCGCGATTCCGTATCTGCGAAATTGAGTTCGTCGTGATCAAACCAGCTCGGATCGCCTCCGCGCGCGAAACCGCGGACGCCGCGCGCGTCCACCAGTACATCACGAAGTCGAGGCCGGCGGGAAGAGTGACGTATGCCGCGCGAAGCGCCTCGACGTAGCCGCTTCCCAGCGACTCACGCATCTCCGTGCCACCGATGAACGGCGGATTCCCCACAATGAAATCCGCCGCCGGCCACTCCGCGGCCCTTGGATTCAGATACTCGATGTACTCAAGCTTCGCCGCAGGATCGGGAACGAGCTCCCCCGTCACCGGATGCTTGATCCGCGGCGTCGGATCCGGCCGATCTCTGCTCGGATCATGCCGCGTCCCGTCATACGCCAACACCGCGTCCCGGCACTCCAGCGTCCCCGTATCCTCAAGGATCGGAATCGGCGGCGTGCGCCCGCCATGCGTCTCCCGCCACCACTGGTGATACCCGATCCACAACGTCAGCTCGGCAATCTCCCGCGCCCACGGCTTGATCTCGATCCCGTGGAACTGGCGCGGGTGCACCTCGTCGAGCACAGCCGACTCCTGCCCGCCGGAGAGCCGAGCGATCTCGCGGAGCACTTCGAGCTCGATGTGCTTCACGATGTCCATCGTGACGTACAGGAAGTTGCCGCTGCCACAGGCGGGATCGAGGAAGTGGAGGCCGCGCATCCACGCGTGGAAGTCGCGGAGCCGCGCCATGGCGGCGTCGAGCTGCTTCTTCTGTGCGGCGGTCGGCTTCTTCCCAT
>JANMRE010000487.1:0-2884 GCA_031370885.1 Gemmatimonadaceae bacterium | reverse complement strand
CCGACGGGGCCGGGCGGAACAGAAACAGAAATACCACGAATACCGCCAGCGCGAACAGGGCAGCGAACTGCCAGATCTGCATCCAGTCGTGCGTCACGGCACCGGCGCTTCCGGTCGCATATCGACTCACCACACTGCCCGACACCGAGGCCCCGACAAAATACCCCACCCCGTTGGTCACGAGATTGAGAAAGCCCTGCGCCGCCGCACGAATTTTTGGACCGGCGCGTTCGTCAGTGTAGATCTGTCCGGCCACAAAAAAGAAATCGTAACAGATGCCGTGCAGCAGGATGCCGGCGTACACCATCCACATCACCGGTCCCGACGTCCCTTGGCTGAAGGCGAAATACCGGAGCGCCCAGGCCAGCATGCCCACCAGCATGATCCACTTGATGCCCAGTTTGCGAAGCGCAAAGGGGAGCAGCAGCATGAAACCGATTTCCGACCACTGACCAAAACTCTGAATGAACGCTGGATCGGGTGCACCGATTTCGTTCAGGTATGGATTGGCGAACGCGTAGTAGAACTGCAGAGGAATGCACAGGAAAAACGAGCCCAGCACAAAAAAGCGGAAGTCCGCATGCTTGAGCAGTTGCAGGGCATCCAGTCCGAGTGCGTCACGCACCCGAAACGCCTGACCGGCCGCCTTGGGTGGGGTGTGCGGTAACATCAGCGAGAACACACCCAGGGCCACACTGGCGCCGGCAGCCACCATCATGGGCAAGGCCAGCTTGTCGGCGTGCAACACCTTGCCCACCACCGTGCCTGCGGCGATCCATCCGATGGTGCCGAGCACCCGGATCAGGGGAAAATCGCGTGCCGAATCGGTGATGTGGTGGAACGAAATGGAATTGGTGAGCGACAGCGTGGGCATGTAGCAGAACGCGTACGCGAGCAGAATGGGATAGAAGCTGCTCCATTCCGTCTGTTGGGAGAGCAGCCACATCAGGCCGCCACCCACCAGATGGAGAATCGCCAGCAACTTCTCGCTGGCGAAGAAGCGATCGGCCACAATACCCATGAAGAACGGCGAGACGATTGCCGCTATGGCCAGGGCGCCGTAGGCGGCGCCAACCTGGGTGTCCGTGAAGTGCAGGGTCTGCGTGATGTAGGTGCCCATCGTGACAAACCATGAGCCCCACACGAAGTACTGCAGGAACATCATCACCGACAAACGGAACTTGGTACCCATCTCGGCAGCTCCTCGAGGATCGAACGGAGAGACCCGGCGCGGCAGCGGCCGCAAGTCCGCCTGATGGTATGCGCGGGGCCAACCGCAGGGAAGAGTGTGGCACACTCCACCTTTGCTGCTGCAGGTCCTAAATTCCCCGCCATGGACCGCTCTCTTTCCTATCCGATTGGCGAACACACCCCCGAGCCGTCGTACTCCGCCGAGCAGCGCGCGGGCTTCATCGCACAGCTGGCGGCGCAGCCCGCCGCGCTGGCTGCGGCAGTCAGCGGTATGCCGGAGGCGTCATGGGCGCTCCCCTATCGACCCGACGGCTGGACCGTGCGACAGCTTGTGCACCATGTGGCCGACAGCCACATCAACATGTTCATCCGCGTGAAGTTCGCGTTGTCGGAAGACGAACCCACCGTCAAGCCCTACGACCAGGACGTGTGGGTGCAGCACGCCGATGTGGCCGACGTGTCGCCGATGGTGTCCATCGCGTTGCTGTCCACGCTGCATGAGCGGGCGGTCGCGCTGTTTCGTGCGCTCACGCCGGAGCAGTTCGTGCGTGGTCTGATGCATCCGGAGAACGGACGCATGACCATCGAACAGGTGTTGGCGCTGTATGCGTGGCACGGCAATCATCACATCGCGCAGATTCGCAGTTTTCGCGCCCGCAGCGGTTCGTAACGCCATGGCCTGTGGTGCTGCCGCAGGGGCGGGCCCTATGGCTGTCCCTCGTAGATACGCGCCGCTTCACCCACCGCCGCCACCTGCGCTGTTCCACCAATGCCGAACAGGGCGTAGATGATGCGCGTGGCAGGCGTGGAAAGCGTGCGCCACGTCTGGCCATCGAAACGAAGCACTGTGCCGCTGTCGCCGGCCGCGTAGATCTCGGTTGGGCCACGCCCCCACAGTGCGCGCAGATCGCGTGTGGTGGGCACCGTTTGCGGATTCCAGCGCGCGCCATCGTAGCGCAGAATCGTTCCCGCATCGCCGGCAATAAACACATCACTTGCCGACGTGCCCCACACGGCGCGCAAACGCCGCGTGTTCGGAACCGGCACCACCACCGGCAACCAGCGACCGCCGTCGAAGCGCAGCACCACACCCGAGTCACCAACCACGTACACGTTCGCCGGATCACTCCCCCAGACGGCACGCAGGAATTGTGGCGTCCCGCTCGCTTGCGGTGACCACGCCCCGCCACTGGCGCGCAAGATCGTTCCGCGTTCACCCACGATGACCGACTGCCCCGGGCCACCACTCCAGATCGCGCGTAACAACCGCGTTGTCGGCGACGCTTCCCGACGCCACGATGTCCCGTTGAAGCGGAGAATCGAACCCGTGTCTCCCACGGCAATGATGTCCGCAGCACTGCTGCCACTGATACCGTACAAGTCGTTTGTGCCCGGCACCGGTTCGGTTCGCCATGCAGTGCCATTACGCCTGAAAACCGCGCCACCCAATCCCACGGCAAACATTGGTCCCGTCGCGGCGCCCCATGTCGCGAGCAGGGAAGGGTCGGACACTTCCGTCGTAGCCACCACGTTTGCGCCAACACCGCGCAAGGTCACCACGGTTCCCCACCACGCGCCAAGACGCAACGAGCCGTCACCGCGCGTGGTGATCGCGCGAAGATTTTGCCCGGAGCCAATGTCCAGCGCACGCCAAACCACGCCATCGAAGTGATAGCAGGCGCCGGTATTGCCA
>JANMRE010000202.1:0-3440 GCA_031370885.1 Gemmatimonadaceae bacterium | reverse complement strand
CGTGCGAGGTCGTGGCGCTCGACCTCGCACGAACGTTCTGGGAGAAAGCCACGATTCTGCACGCTGAACACTTTCGGCCACCGGACACGCCCTCGCCAACTCGTTACGCGCGTCACTATGCCGATGTGGCGCGCATGTTGTCTCATGCGGACGCCCGCACATTTCTGGCCGACGAGGCGCTGTGTGCGCGTGTCGTCGCCTGGAAGCATCTGTGGTTTCCGCGTGCTTGGGGACGCTATGATCTGGCAACGCCCGGCAGTTTCCGGCTCACGCCGAGCCCGAACAGGCGCGAAGCGCTGCGGCGAGACTACGTGGCAATGCGCCCGATGTTCATGAGTGAGCCGCCGCCATTCGCGCAGGTCCTCGAGCAGTTTGCAGACGCGGAGGAAACGCTCAATCACGTCTGATTCGTAGGCGAGCAGCTGGCGAGCTGGTGTGCCATATTGCCAGTCATGCTTGCTGCCCTCGTCGCCATGCCCGTGAACGCCACCCCATGAGCGATACGCCATGAGCGATACGCTATGAGCGATACGCTATGAGCGATACGCTATGAGCGATACGCTATGAGCGGTACGCTATGAGCGGTACGCTCGCGCGCCTCACGGCGGCGCTGTCCGATCGCTATCGCCTCGACCGCGAACTCGGCGCCGGTGGCATGGCCACCGTGTACCTCGCGCACGATCTCAAGCACGACCGCGATGTCGCGATCAAAGTGTTGCATCCCGATCTCGGCGCCGCACTCGGCGGTGAACGGTTCTTAACCGAGATCCGCACGACCGCGCGCTTGCAGCATCCGCACATCTTGCCGTTGCTCGACAGCGGTGATGCCGACGGCTTGTTGTACTACGTCATGCCGCTCGTCACCGGCGAAACGCTGCGCGCACGTCTGGAACGTGAACGCCAACTCCCCATCGCCGACGCGGTCCGCATCGCGCGCGAAGTGGCCAGCGCGCTCGACTACGCGCATCGACAGAACGTCATTCATCGCGACATCAAGCCGGAGAACATTCTCCTGCACGATGGTTCGGCGCTCGTCGCCGATTTCGGTATCGCCTTGGCCGTGCAAACCGCCGGCGGCCAGCGCATGACGCAAACCGGCTTGAGCCTCGGCACGCCGCAGTACATGAGCCCCGAGCAGGCGATGGGCGAACGCACCATCGACGCGCGCAGCGACATCTACGCGCTCGGCGCGGTGACGTACGAGATGCTCGTGGGCGAAGCGCCGTTTACGGGCCCCAGCGTGCAAGCGATCGTCGCGCGCGTACTCACCGAGGAACCGCGCAGCATCAGCGTGCAACGCAGAGCCGTGCCCGCTGGCGTAGAGCAGGCGGTGATGCGCGCGCTCGAGAAGTTGCCCGCCGATCGCTTTGAGAACGCCAAGGAGTTCATCGAGGCGCTCGGGCGCGAAGGGCAGCCCTCCGTCGTGCGCACGGGCGCCGCCGCAGCGAGCGCGCGCACGTCACGCGGGTTGCTCGCCGCCACCGCGCTCCTCGCCATCGTGGGCGGGCTCGGATGGTTCGCCTGGTGGCGCGCCACCCGCGGCGACCGTGCAGTCGCGGCGTTGCCGCTGCGATTCACCATTGAGCAGCCCAGCGGCGCCAGCATCGGCGACGGAAACTCCTCCGCGATCGACATCTCATCGGCTGCGCGCCGCGTCGCCTTCACCGCGCGGGATAGCGCCGGCGTCGCCCGTGTCTACGTGCGCGCCTTCGACGATGTGCGATCGCAGCGCCTCGACGGTACCGAAGGCGTGAGCGGCCTGTTCTTCTCGCCCGATGGTGCCTGGATTGCGTTTGTCAGCAACGGGAAACTCAGGAAGATTCCGACCACCGGTGGCAATGCCATCGTATTGGCAGATTACGGTGGCCCGCCGAGCGGCGGGGCGTGGTCCAGCGATGGGCACATCTACATTCCGGCCGAACGATCGATCCTCGTGATCCCGGAGAACGGTGGCGTCGCGCAATCGCTCGGAACGCTCGTGGAGGCCGGACGATATGTCAGGTCGCCACGGGTGCTCGCCGACGGTGGCACGGTGTTGTTCACCGATTGGGGGGGCACCGCCGCGACGGCGCGAATCATGGCGTACTCGCTCCCGGAAAAATCCTTCGCGCCCGTCGGCGTTGAGGGCTCAATAGCCATGGGGGTGCGTGACACACTCTTGATCTACAGCGACGCCAGCGGTGCCATCAATAGCGTGGCCTACGATGCGACGCGCCGGACGGTTCATGGCGAAATTCGTCAGCTGATCAACAGCGTAGCGCGGGCGAGTACTATTCCCAGAGCCGCACTCGCGGCGGACGGATCCCTCGCGTATTTCCTGGGCGAGCAGACGAACGCCTTGACCCTGGTTGGCCCAGGCGACGCCGTCGAGTCGCTGCGCGGTGGACTGGACGCAGCGTCGGAACCGCGGGTGTCGCCCGATGGCAAGCGGATCGTCATGGCCTCCAACGCGGTGTCAGATGTCAGGACGTTCGACGTCGAGGCGCGCTCGTTGACGCGCAATGCATTCGGTCCGGCCAACGAAACCGTGTACTCGCGCCCGGAATGGATGGCCGATGGCGCCCTGCTGTTGCGCGCACAGTCCGGCACCGAGCGCGGCGTGCTCACCCAGCAAGCCGCCAACGACCGCGGCGTGCCCACTGTGCTGCACCGCGACGCGCAGAACTCCCTCTGGGAAGGGGTGGTCTCGCCGGATGGTCAGTACCTGCTGTACCGCGTCGGCACCGGCAACGAGTCGGATATTCGGTACCGGCGCATGACGGGAGACACCGCCTCACGTCCATTCGCGGCGACAGCCGCCACTGAGCGCGAGCCGCGCTTCTCCCCCAACGGGCGGTGGGTGGCATACAGCTCGAACGAAGCGGGCGAAGGGTTTGAGGTATACGTGCGTGCGTTTCCCGACGGCGCAAAGTCGTACCGAATCTCGGAGGTAGGCGGCGTGCAGCCCGTGTGGGCGCGTGACGGGCAATCGCTGTACTACCTCGCGAGCGAAGGGCTCTTGCTCCGTGCGCGTCTTGACATCGCCAGGGGTGCGCGTGGAGATGCGCCAGCCGGGGGATCGAGCGCCGCCTCCGGGCCCCGCGTGACGGCCCGCGATACGGTGGTCCGCGGCGGCTTCGATCTGCCGCTGGAGCGCGGCCATGCCAGCTATGATGTGATGCCCGACGGTCGGTTGGTGCTCATGCGCCCCATGCAGAGCGGGCAGAGTCTGGTGGTGGCCTACGGGTGGCTGGGTGCGCTGCGCGCCGAGTGGGCGAAGGCGAAGCGATGAGGGGCAGCGAAGCGCCTTCGATCGTCGCTGGACGGCACTTGTCGTCATCGGCACTATCTGTATATTGATAATGTACATATCAATACCGGAGTGACCATGGCGCTGCAAATCGCCAACCCCGTCGTCGTCAGGAAGGTTGAACTGATGGCGAAACGGCTCGGCCTCAGTA
>JANMRE010000469.1:0-5303 GCA_031370885.1 Gemmatimonadaceae bacterium | reverse complement strand
CGGCATTCGCAATGCATTGCTGAACAGCATGTCCGTGGAGGACTTCCGTCCGGACATCGGGGCGCTGTGGGAGAATTGGGTGATCGCGGAGGTGGCCAAAAGCAACGCGCTGCTCGGGTCGTCGGCTGAACTATTCTTCTGGCGTTCGCGGGCGCAGTCGGAGGTGGATCTCGTGGTCAGGACCGCGAGCGGTCTGCTGGCGTTTGAAATCAAATGGTCGCCACGGCGGGTCGTCGGTCGAGCGTTCCGCGATGCCTACGGGGTGGAGGTACAGTCCGTGAACGCCGACAATCCCTTTGCGGCTGATGTATTCACGACCTAATGGCGCTTCTTGGCGCACGCGCCTGCGTCCGCTCCGCCCGCCCCGCGTGCAACCACAGGGAAGGCATCGGCCAGCGTCGCGTTCCGGATGCGCCGCTCCAGGCGCCGCTCACCGGCATTCTGACTGACTACTTCTGCCGCACCATCTTGACGATGGCAACGATCAGGAAGACCGCCAGCAGGGCACCGAGCCACGGCCAGACACCGTACCCGCCCATCGTGCCATTCATGTAGCCGTCCATTCCGTTCTGCATGGTTCTGTCCGGGAGACGCGAGAGCGCCGCCGACCGCGCGAGGGATTCCCGCCGATTCGACGACAGTGCCGGAGGTCGAGCCGACCCTCCTTCATGTGCGGCGCTACCTCACGGCAGAAGCATCGCCTGCCAAAGCACCTGACGCTATCGCACAATCGGCTGAGCGAACCGGTCGATCGGAATGCTGAGCGATCCGTGTCACAACCACGCCGAATTTTCCGCGAGACGGCCACGGTGACATCTTGGCTCCTCTGGCGAGCGAGCGACGTGTCCGCAGACACGTCGCTGACGTCGTGGCGCGAGTGAATCGCTGAGTTCGAAATGCTATGGATGCACCGTCGACCACCTTGGTCGGAAGACGGTTGCTACCACTTGTATTCGGCCCGCATGGGATCGAGTCGTTCAGCCGCACGTCGTTCGATCCAACGTGCCAACGCGCTGCTGGGTGTGAGTCCGATGGCGCGATATCGAACGGGCAACCCAGCGATGTTGGCGGGAATCTTGACCGCGTTCAACGAACCGTTGAAAATCAGAACCAGTAACACCGTGACGGAATCAGATGCGCGCTTGGCGAGTGCGTTAATGGTGTCGCGCATGGCTCGGACTGCGGCGGCGCGAACGGGCGCCGATGCATCATTGCGCAACAGCGCGACACGCGTAGGATGAGGTGCGACCAGCGACATCACACGGGCGCTCGGGATCGTAATGTGCTTCTTCCATTGCACTGCTGATGCGCTGTCGTTCGGCCCATGGGCGACGAGCATCAGAGGACAGCGACGATCGCTTTCCGGGAGGGCCTGCCAGCGCTCGAAGAGCGCCTCGCCAAGCTGCACGCGCGGTCGGCCTGCGCGGCGAGTCTGGATCCGCCGGCATTCACGAGCAGCGCGACGGCAACGCTACGAGAGTGACGAACACAGCCGCCGAACGTGATTTCCAGCATAGGTGTTAGGTGAGAAGAATGCTCATCAATAATGAGGGTAATCAACGGTGATTCACTCGGCATTTATCGTAACCCTCGTCACTTGCTACCCGTTCATCGCCGACGTGACGCGTCTTTGGAGTCGACGCGGCCGTGAGGTTCAAATTCGACTGCGCAGGGCGTCAGGCGTCCATTGCTGCAGCCATGTGGTCAGCACGGTCATACTGCCAGTGATCATCAACACGCCAATGACAATCAGCAGCACACCAGAGCCGCGCGACATCCACACAATTGCCCCGCGATAACGCTTGAACAGCACCATGAAGCGGTCGATCATGAGCGCGGCCAACAGAAACGGCACCGCGAGCCCCAGCGAGTACGCCAGCAGCAGCAGCAATCCGCGATTCAAGTCAGCGGAGCTGGCTGTGTAGGTCAGCACTGCGCCCAGAATCGGACCAATGCACGGCGTCCATCCGGCTGCGAATGCCATGCCCACCAACACCGTACCCAGATACCCCAACGGCTTGTTGGCGATGTGCACCCGTCGCTCGCGACCGAGCGCGCCAATGTTGAGCACTCCCAGCAGATACAGTCCGAGGAGAATCACCAGCACCCCGCCAATGCGTCCCACCCACTCGCGCTGCTGCAACAGCAGGCGACCCATTACCGTGGCGGTTGCGCCCAGGATCAGAAATACGATGGTAAAGCCGGTCACAAACAGCAGCGAATGCACGAGCGTGGTGCGCCGAGAGCGCTGCACATCGTCGAGACTCAATCCCGTAATGAAGCTCACGTAGCTCGGGATGAGCGGCAGCACGCAGGGCGACAGGAAACTCAACACACCCGCAGTAAAACTGATCGTGAGTCCAACAGACGCGGGCTGCAGCACTCAGGATCCCAATGCGCGCTCAATGGCCGCAGTCAACGACGTGTCGTTGGGTGCAATGGGGCCCGTTTTCCGCCACCGCAGGATTCCCTCTTTGTCGATGAGAAAAGTGGCCGGTACACCGAGCGTCAGGAACAATGACGAGATGCGTTCGTCGGGATCGCGCCAGATGGGAAACGTCATCTGAAAGTCGCGCATGAACCCACGAATGACTTCGTCGGTGCCCTCCGTATCGACGCTCACGCCCACCAGTTCCAATCCTTTCGCGCGGTAGCGCTCATGCAGCTGTCGCAGCTCCGGAATTTCGGCGCGGCAGGGATGACACCACGTGGCCCAGATATTCAGCAGCACGACCTTGCCGCGCTCTCCCGCCAACGACACCGAATCACCGTCCAGCGAAAGCGTGGCATACGCGGGAGCCGGCAAACCGATTTCCACGCGACCATCATTCGCGGCGGCGCCGTCGGTGCGTGCGCCGCAACTGCTCAGCGTGACGATACTCACCAGCGCCAGCCCGAACGACCGCGCGTACCGCGCACCAATCATTTGAACTCCGTAAGTGGTGCCCGCGCTACGCGAATGCTGGATGGCCGACCAGGCACCGTCCAGGCGAACATCACGTTGGACCCGGTCACCGCCATTCGCGGGAATCCACTGGCCCGGGCAACCGACGACGAGGCAATGGTGGTGGCGGTGCCGGCCTTGCCATCACGCGCGAAACGCCGCGCCCGAACGGCCGCCACATCGCCGCCAACGCGTTCGACCCACGTCACCAACGCACCGCCATCGTTCAGCAGCGCCACATCCACGCGGCCCGCCGGTGTGCCTCCGTCGACACGAACCGGCGCGGTAAACGTGGCACCTGCGTCATCGGAAAATGCAAGGTGTACACGGGCGCTATCATTCGCCGCCGTAAACCATGCCAACGCCACGCGTTTGTCTCGCGCGGCGAGCGCCGGTCCATTCACCGGGCACGCAGCAATCTTCCAATTGTCGTTGTGCACCGGAACACCTGCCGTCCACTTCCCGCCCACCCGACGCGCGACATAAATGTCGCGAATCTCTTCGGCCGAACGATTCCGATAGGCCACGATGGGGCCGTTGGTCGTGACGGCCGCGGCGTTCTGGCAGCAGTCACAGGTGCGTTCGTCCAGTCGCACTTCCGGTCCGAGTGATCCATCGGGTCGCATCGTCGTGGAGACCAGCATCATCTCGTTCGCCGTATTGTGACCCTCCTGCTTGAACTTCCGACCGTCCAACCACACGGCACCCAGCGCGCCTTTCTCGCGCCACATGGCCACAAAGCCATGTTCGGTGAGCGACGAATCCCGGTGCGGCGTGATCGGCGCACTCCAGGTGACGCCGTTATCAAGCGACTGCGCGATGCGCACGCCGTACGTAAACGTGCCGCGGCCATGGCGCTGCAACCAGTGTGCGGCCAGGCGTCCGTTATCCATCACTTCGATGGACGGGAAGTCGGCCCAATTCACGAAGAAGTCACGACTGGCCGCGATGGTGCGGGCGTCGGACCACTTCGTTCCGTCGTGTGATGCGAAACGCACCGCATGACCGGAGTCGGCGGGTTCCAGCCACGACATGAACACGCGCCCGTCGGGCGCCACACTCAAATTGGGTTCTGCGCTGCCCGGACGCGCCGGGCTGGCGACACTGTCAGCGGCGAATCGGGTAGAGGCCGCCGCTGTGTCGGTGCGCATGGCAAACGCCGAGACCGCTGATGCACCAACCGCGACAACGGCGAGCATTACGCCCACTCGCCGCCGCGCCATTGGAACAGATACGGAGCGGCGGCTCATGCCTTCCGCCGACGCGACGACCAATGCACGGCGCGGATCTGCCACCCGGTGGCCGTCTTGGACAACACCATAAGCTCAGCCATCTCGGATCCCGTATTGCCTTCGGCGCCTGTTGGTGGCGAGATGGACCTGGAAACAACAATCGCCGTGCTCCCTGCCAGACTGACCCGCACGACGGATCGTTCGGCTTTCGAACCGGCACTCCCTTTCATGTCGGCCCCCAAGTGATGGCCGAGGTAGTCGCTGCGCGTCTGGATGGCGCCGCTTTCGAGGATCATGACGTCCTCCGCGAGCAGCGACACGGCGCGTACGGAGTCGGCCGCCCCGAGGGCTGCGTGGAACTGGGCCACCGCGGCCACGGCACCCGCTGAATCGGCGCGCGAGGCCTGCGCGTTGACCGTGGTGATCGGTGCGACAGCACAGAGCAGCAGGAACGTGAAAGACGCAGACCGCATGGTGCACTCCGGTTCGGTGTTGGCGTGATGCCACTGCAGCGATCTTACACGCCGTAAAGCGTGGCGGCAAGCGCTGCGCGGCCTTTACCGCCCTACCGACGTCACCAGCACGCGACCTCCGCCAACTTCCTCGGGACTGCAGTCTCACTCTTTCATCATCAGTGACTCACTCGTATGAGCGATTGTGAAGGAGCCACCCTTCCGCGTGCTTCACGTCGTCAGCATGTCATGCCCTCCGACGCCCCACGTAACGACATCGCTACACTCACCGGACACACCAGAGGATACGGATTCATGCAAGGTTATCGGCACGCCGGGTGTAGCGGGCGTCGCTCGGCTGTTTCGGGTTTCGCCGCATTCGCGGCCGTGGCGATGGTGAGCTTGTCCCGGCCAGCGTCGGCACAAATCGCCGCCTCGAAGGTCCCCATGATGGAACAGGAAGAGTTGCCCCATCCCTTCTTCACACATATGGGCCTTCCCGAGCGTACCGGCGCATTCCATCTCAGACTGCTGGCGGTCGCCGCGCGAGCGGGCGGCCAGACTGATGGCGACGTCGCCTTCCATCTGGAGACCGGACTGACCGATCGCATCGGGCTGCATATCCGCAACGACCGGGTTCGCGATAACCCGCTCACGGAAGTGATGTTTCAGTTC
>JANMRE010000456.1:0-1935 GCA_031370885.1 Gemmatimonadaceae bacterium | reverse complement strand
CAACTGAACAGTGCTGCGGCGACAAACGTGACGCCCAACGAGATCCAAAACGAAATGCGGTCGTGGAAGTCGTACCCCATGAGCAGCGCCACGCAGGTACCCAGCGTGGCCACTTGCGCGAGCGCGAGATCTACAAAAATCACCTCACGCTTCACCACGTGCAGCCCCAGGTACACCAGCAGCGGTGGGAGCAGCAGGCAAGCGGCCAGCGGCCACTTCATCACCTGCCACACGACATCAACGTCTACCGGGATCACTGCTTTGCCTGCAGTGCGGAGGCCAGCGAGGTGACGATGTAGTCCATCAACTGGAAGTAGGTGTCCGTTCCCTTGATGGCACCCGGTTGTTGCGCCATGTCCAGCACGGTCGCGTCGGTCTGGCGCGCCACGGTTTCGGCCGTCTTGCGATTCTGATAGGGCTGCACAAGAATCACGCGGGCGTTCTTTGCCTTCATGATGCCGATCACCTGAGCGAGGTGGGCCGGCGACGGTGCGATACCGGGTTTGGCTTCGAGCGTTTCCACGACGTCCAGATTGAATCGCTCGGCCAGGTACACGAAGTCTTTGTGATACGTCACGATTTTCGCGCCTTTGAACGGTGCCATTTGCTTTTGCCAGGCGGCGAAGCGGAGATCGAGTGCGGCCTCGAACGTTTTGAGATTGGCCTTGAACATATCTGCCGACTTCGGATTGACCTGTGCGAAGTGATCGGCAATGGTGGCCGCGATGATTTTCACGTTGAGCGGATCGATCAGAAAGTGCGGATTGCCCAGCGCGTGCACATCACCGCGGGAGCGATCAAACGTGGACGGAATTTCCAGCAGGCGAATGCCTTGCGACGCCACGATCCGTCCCGGGGCGCCGGTGGCGATTCGCGCGTTGCGGGCACTCTCGAGCAGTGGTGGCAGCCAGCCAATTTCCAGTTCGGCGCCCCCTTCAATGAGCACGTCGGCACGGTTGAGTGTCACAATGTGGCTGGGCTTGGCATCCACGAAGTGCGGATCTTCCGTGGCCTTTGCCAGTGCCTTCACCTCCACGGCATCACCACCAATCACCATGGCCAGAGCGGCCAGGTCGGGAGTCGTGGCCACCACGCGCAGTGGTGCGATAACTGTCGCGCGAACTGGCGGTGTGGCAATGGCGGTGACGGTGGCGGTGCCCCACGAGGCAAACGCAGCCGTCGTACACACGGACAGAAATGATATGACGTTCATGAGTGATGTCGCCTCTAGAATTTGTGTGCGGAATGGGAACCCAGCAGAAACTCGTACTGCACCCACACCGAGTGATTGGCGTCGCGCCCTGGGCGATGCCCATAGTTGTACTGGAGTCGCACCTTCGAGTATTCGCTGGGATACCAGGTGACGTTGGGTGACACGCGATACTGGTCGACCCGAGGTTCCGATGCGAATGCGTCTTCGTCGCCGCGGGCGAAATCGCCGCGCAGTCCGACCACGATCAGGGGTTTGATACCCCACAGCAGTTGCGAATACACCCCCCGATCGTGGAGTGTTTCGCCGATCAGCGCAGCACCGGTGGCATCGGCCGACGTGCGCGCCGCCGCGTCGTAACGACGATACAGCGCTTCCGTTTGCCATGACACGAAGGGAAAACCCTGCCCTGCCTTGGCCGATTTCCACTTCCAGTACACATCGGCGCCGGTGATTCGGGTATTGGCATGTGGACCCGAATTGTTGGGCCCCAGCGCCGCTGATACACCCAGCAGCACGGTTTGCGTGGGGGTGGGATCGAACGATGTGGCCAGGCGCGGCGCGATCAGCAGGTCACGAATGCCGGCCACCTCGCGATCGATCGGCACCCCGCCGTGAATCGCCGACGACGCTTCAGAGCGAAAACTGTGCGTGGTCCCACCCACACTGTTGGCCACCGTGAGCATGGCTTCGGCGTAAAACGGCGTTGGTGCCAGCCACGACAC
>JANMRE010000430.1:0-9167 GCA_031370885.1 Gemmatimonadaceae bacterium | reverse complement strand
GCAGTGCCGGCATGCAGGTGGACGGCGAGCCTGCGCAAGCGCGCGCGCTATTCGAGCGAGCATGGGCGGCGCGCTCCGACAACTTCGACGCGAGCATAGCCGCCCATTTTCTGGCCCGCCATCAACCGACGCCCGCGGACACGCTCCACTGGAACGAAATCGCTGTGGCACGCCGACGCACTTGCCGACGATCGCGGGCACGCGCTGCTCCCGTCACTCTTCCTCAACCTGGCGGATTCGTACCTCGCAGTCGGGCGTCACAACGAAGCGCAGGTGATTGCCGATAGGGCGTCGGCAACGGTGGACGCGCTGCCCGATGACGGATACGCCGAGTTTGTACGTGGTGGGATCATGCGACTGCATCAGCGTCTGAGGACCGCAGGCGCCGCGACCGCTTGTTAGCGACGAACCTTTATTTCGACGATCATGGCCAAAGGACTGCTTCCTCGGATTGCCGACGGGCGAACCGACTTGGTGTTTGACTATCTCGCGACAGGATACGCGGCCACGTCGGTCGACAGCAGCGGCACTTCACTCATCAGATGGTGCGCGTACTACGGCGACGTAAGCGCCATGCGGTTTCTGCTCGCCAACGGGGAGTCGCTCCAATCACTCGGCGACAATCTGGACCTCAATGGCGCCGCGTTTCACGGGCACTGGCGGCTCTGTGAGTTTCTCATTGAACAGGGCGCAGACGTGAATAGACCCCTGCCCGACTCGGGAGAAACGCCCCTCCATGCCGCACTGTGCACGACGAATCGGCTTGCCCACGATCTGGTGATTCGCGTGCTGCTTGGCCATGGTGCAAAGCCGAATTGTGTAACCAAACCGAATGCAGAAACCGGCGGCTTCATGCGGGATTGTCGAACCAAAGCGGAGACGCCCCTGCATCGCGCGGCGGCCTTCGGTACTGAAGACACCATTCAACTGCTGCTCGATGCGCAAGCCAATCTTCAGATACAGGACATGAATGGAGATTCTCCGCTCACCTGGGCGAGTTGGTACGTGCGTCCCGATTCCATACTCCGCCTGCTCTGTTACGGCGAGTTCAGTATTCGTCCCAAGCGCCGTTCGATGTCGGCGTACCTCCTTGGCGAACCCCATCCTGCTCCTCTCTCAAGGTAGGCAGAAGCTTTGACAAACATGACGATGCAAAAACGCAAATTGGGCCATAGCAATCTGGACGTGTCGGCGATCGGCTACGGCGCCATGGGACTCAGCTTCGGCTACGGGCAGCCGACTGACCGGCAGCATGGGATTGCAGTGATTCGCGCCGCCGTCGAACGCGGCGTGACGCTCTTCGACACCGCACCGGTCTACGGCCCGTTCACGAACGAGGAATTGGTGGGCGAAGCGCTGGCCCCGTTTCGAAATCAGGTGGTAATCGCGACCAAGTTCGGGTTCGAGATCGAGAGCGATGGGCGCCAGGGTGGACTCAACAGCCGTCCCGAGCACATTCGACAGAGCGTCGAGGGCTCGCTCCGGCGGCTCGGGGTCGAGGCCATCGACCTTCTGTACCAGCACCGCGTCGATCCGAACGTGCCCATCGAAGACGTCGCTGGCACCGTCCAGGCACTGATCCACGAAGGCAAGGTGAAGCACTTCGGACTGTCCCCTTCAGTCCTCTTGGCAGGGGCTTCCTCACGGGGAAGATCGACGAGACCACAACCTTCGACAGCACCGACTTCCGCAACACTGTCCCGCGCTTCTCGCTGGAGAACCGAAAGGCGAACCAGACTCTTGTTGACATGGTAACACGCATGGCCACGAAAAAGCGCGCGACGACGGCGCAGATCGCGCTTGCCTGGGTGCTCGCGCAAAAACCGTGGATCGTGCCGATCCCCGGTACAACGAAGGTGCAGCATCTCGAGGAGAACGTCGGAGCCTTCGCGGTCGAGCTCACGGCCGAGGACCTGCGCGAAATCGACAACGTGGTCTCGATGATGACGGTGCACGGAGCGCGGTACTCCGAGCACGCGAAGCGGATGATCGACCGCTGACCACGAGAACGAATTGAAATCACCTCGCGAATTCGTATTCATCGCGTTGATCGTGGCAGCTGCGCTCTCGCCCAAAGCGCTCACCGGCCAGCCAGTCGCCGCTCCGGCTTCCGACGCGCAGCGACGCATTTCGGTCGATATCACTGGGGGAGCAAGCACTGTCCGCGGCGGTCGCGAGCCGTACGTGAATGACGGAGGCTTTGCGGTAGAGCTGCTCGTGGGGCTTCGGCGACCGGCGCGCCGTGGACCGATGCTCGCCGTTGCGGCGGGCATACGCGGCGATGTCGGCCAGAACTGCTATATCTCGCTACCGGTGTCGTCGGGGAAGTGCGCCGCGTCTGCGCCGACTGTCCGTCATCTCAGCGTCTTGACCGGCTACGAATACCGTCGGTCCGGAAGCAGCGTTCGTGCCCTGCTTGGCCCAACGCTCTATTCCGCGAGCCGCCATGCTGGCGTTGGAGGACGGCTGCATCTGAGCGCAACTGTTGGCGCACCGCGTATTGCCCTGACCGTGGGCGTCAATGGCAATTGGCTGATGCGCTTCAATGGATCGTCGCTTCGCTATTACTCGTCTGCCTTCGGTCTTCGCTTCCAATAACATGAGCACGCTTTCAATGGGACACGCGCGCCGTTTGAGTCTCGGACTCGCGCTTTCAACCATTGCGGCTGGATGCTTGCCCTACACTATGGGGTCTACTGCGGCAATAGTGCCGCGTGGCGCGCAACAAACAACGTTCAGCCTTGCGGCGAGCTTTGCCGATCGCTCGCTGGATGCGCCACCGGAAACGCCGATCACCATGCTCGATGCCGAAACGCGCATTGGCATTACCGATCGCAGTGATGCCGGACTCCGTATCACCGGCGTCAGCGGCGCCGTTCTCTCGTACAAACATCGCGTGCTGGGCGCGGCGCATGGGGCGGCGCTTTCCGCACAGGTCGAGGGCGGCGTGGTCAAGGCCGGTGCATTGGCGATGGGAGGGCTCAGCGTACTGGTCTCCAGTGCGGAAACCCAACGAAACGTGCTCTACGGCGGCGTGCGCTATCTCCCCGTGGCGCGGCTTTCTCGCGACGCCGATCGTGAGAACGCCACGATCGGTGCGTTTTTTGGTGTTCGAATGCGGCGCGCATCATTCGTGCTGCTTCCCGAACTGAGCGTGGTACACGGGTATGATGATTTCATCGCGCATCGCGCCACGTGGTTCGTCATCCCGTCACTGAGCCTCACGCGCGACCCACGCGCGACCCACGCGCGACAAAGCGGTAGGCGCGAAGCCCACAATCAGGGCAAGGCAACATCGGACTTGAGTCCGAGGAGTGGCTCGACAATGCGGCGTTCCTCGATAGGGAGCGCGAGCAAGTGCCGGATGTCCCTTTGATCCATATAGCGCGACGCAGCGCCGAGGAGGCGCAGCGGAAGCTCAAGTTCCTTGCGCTCCCCCACCAGTTCGCGCCAAGTCTCCCACCACTTCAGTGCAACTGATGGCGTAACATCGGCGCTACGCAGCGTACGAATCGATGCAACCAACCCCTGACCGAGCGTCGGCAGTGCGTTCTGTTCCGCAAAGGCGCGCACGAACTCCGCGATCATTCGTCGCCACTCCGCCGAGTCCTTGGACCGGAGAAGAAGGTTGCGGACAATTGCCACCCTCCCGCCCTGCTCTCCCTCTGCACGGGCCAACTGCCGAATCGCGCTCCGCAGCAACGATTGTCCCTCGCTCACGTGGCCTGCAGCAAGCAGTGTCGCAGCGTAGTTCGATTCAAAATCGAAACCGGGCGCATTCGCATGCAGCAGACGAGCGCGCGCGAAGCAGTCAAGCGCTTCGTCGAGCCGGCCAAGGCACATCAAGGCTTCCGAACGGTTGGCTTGAATCGAGACGTCCGCAGGATGTTCGCGCGCGGCACATTCAAGGATGGCCACGGCATCCGAAACTCGCCCGGCTTCGAACAGCTCGACGTACAAACCGTTCTGGGCCCGCGCGCACTGCTCCTTCGGGGCGTCCGGCATGGCGAGCACCGCTGTAAAGTCGTCGATCGCACCGGCATTGTCTCCCAGCGTGCCTTTAGTAATGCCGCGATTTACGAGCGCCCTTACGCGCGGCTCCTCCGGCGCGTCCGGCATGGCGAGCACCGCTGTAAAGTCGTCGATCGCACCGAAGCTGTCCCCCAGCGTGCCTCTCGTAGTGCCGCGATTGAATAGCGCCCGCAATCGCGGCTCCTCCGGCGCTTCCGGCATGGCGAGTACCGCTGTGTAGTCGTCGATCTCACCGGCGCTGTCCCCTAGGGTGCCCTTCGTAATGCCGCGATTTATGAGCACCACCGCGCGCTGCTCCGCCGACGCGTCCGGCATGGCGAGCAGCGCCGTGTAGTCGTCGATCTCACCGGCGCTGTCCCCCAGCGTGCCTTTCGAAATGCCGCGATTGACGAGCGCCTGCGCGCGCTGCTCCGAAGGGGCGTCCGGCATGGCGAGCACCTCCGTATTGTCGTCGATCGCACCAGCGCTGTCCCCCAGCATGCCTTTCCCAATGCCGCGCTTGACGAGCGCCCGCGCGCGCTGCTCCGCCGGGGCGTCCGGCATGGCGAGTACCCCTGTGTAGTCGTCGATCTCACCGGCGCTGACCCCCAGGGTGCCCTTCGTAATGCCGCGATTTATGAGCACCACCGCGCGCTGCTCCGCCGACGCGTCCGGCATGGCGAGCAGCGCCGTGTAGTCGTCGATCTCACTGGCGCTGTCCCCCAGCATGCCTTTCGAAATGCCGCGAAAAAAGAACGCCCTCGCGCGCTGCTCCGCCGGCGCGTCCGGCATGGCGAGCACCGCCGTGTAGTCGTCGATCGCATCTTTCGCCCGACCACTCTTCGCCTTGATCACGCCGTGCTGAACCAAATCTGCAGCGGTTCCGCGCACTGCAAGCAGTTCCTCACTCGCCTCGTACGCGTGCCCATAGTCTCCGATGAGCATAAAACTGTCACGAACTGCCTCACTCAACGACGCTACATCCACCGCTTTCACACCAGCACTGGGTTGCAACGCCGCCTGGAGATAGTACCGATCCGTTTCCGGTACATCGGATGTCCACGTCAGGCGGTTCGACAACTCGCTTGCCGAGTACCAGACCCGCAGAAACTCCACGATGAGGGCGACCGGTTCACCACGAGCCTTCTTCATTTCCAACGTCAGTCTCAACAACGGTTCCTGCAATTCATAGTGCGATTCGCGACCGGTCTGCGTCGAACGAACGTATCCGAGTTCACTCAGTTTGTTGAGCTGACTGGACACCGTCTGTGGTGTTATGAAGCACGCCTGCGCGATTTCCTTGACCGGAGTCGCCCCACGAACGTCGCAGAGATGCTCAATGATCTTCCGCTGCTGCGGCGAAAGGTATGCCATGCGCGACTGGTAGTATGGCGTGAGATCATCAAGTGTCCGCATCAATGGCTCCACCAGCTGATCCAGCGAGTCGGAGGTCAAGAGCTGGGAGAAGATGACATACACGCGCGGATTTCCACCGGCGAGATGGTGCACCGCCCGCATGCGCGCACGTCCCAAAGGTGAATGCAAGACTTTCGCCAATGTCCCGTGACCGTCCAGTTCCGCAATGTTGGTGACCAACTGCAGAGCCTCTGTGAACGACAGCTCGCGCAGGTGATACGTCTGAAAGAACCCGTAGAATGGCTCATCGCGAACGGATACTCCGCTAAAAATCCCTTGGGCCGTTGCCAGAATGGCGAAGACGGGATTGTTCTGGATGTACGCCCGCAGCTTGTGCTGCCCTTCCTGCTCAATTCCGGAGAAGATCTCATCAAAATTCTCAGCGATCATCAGCAAGGTGTTCTTACCGGCGGTTTCTGCAAGCAGTCTCTCGGCCGCGCCTTCGGCGGAGTCAGAGTCCCGAATGGTCAGGAACTCGTCATACGCTGCACGTAATTCGTCCAACGGGTATCGCTCGAAGAGCGAGCGAAGGATGACTCTCAAGAGATCAAGATACGATGCGACCCCCCACTCATCTTCCCGAAGCCACGCGACCATTAGTCGATCGTGCAGCAGAACATTTGAATTGACACGGTGAAATACCAGGGACGCCAAGTGGGTTTTCCCGATCCCACGGGCCCCAACGAGCAATACATAATGCTTGTTGCCCGTAAGGGCGCTCGCCATGATCCCTTTAACGATCGAGTCTGCGAGGGCGTGGCGCTGCACCAGGAGCGCCTCAAGGAGTTTGGGCGACAGCAGACTCGGCGTGAATCGGGACAGACTGGCCTTGTTCATGACGCCAAGCCCCGTCGCAGACACCACCAGTGTCGAATGAGGTGAAACCGGAACCGATAGAGGCCTGTACCAGGTGCTTGCTGGAGATAGTGGTCCCGAAGCAGCAGTTCAAGCAATGCGCGAAGCGCCTCTGCATCGCCATCTACCACCCGCCTGGTGAATGCGGACTGTTCCGGACGCATCGAACCGGAAATACGTTTGACAAGTTCGTTGAAGCCGATCGCGTTCTCTGTCGCGGCCACTTCATCGAGAAGCTTCAGTACGACGGGCAGGCGCTCATCGCCATAGTAGCCCGTGAGGCGATCGCGAAAGTGTTGGAGATGCCATGCGTCCTGGGGGTTGACCATGGCATCAGCCACGATGCTGCGCACCAGCGTGGCGGAAGCAGTTTCGCCGTGTGTCTTCATGGACGCGACCACATGGTGGATGTAGAAGGGAATGGCATTCGATTGGGTGACGAGCGCTTCGACGGTGGCCGCAGTGTCGTCGGCATGAAGGTGCTCACCTTGCAGCAGCCTCCGGGCGAGATCGGCCGCGTCAGCATCGGAGAGCTCGGGAACCTCAAACAGGCGCATGTCATTGGTCGCGTCGTTCATATGCCCTGCAGCTTGCAGATCGGCGACGACGTGATGGAGGCCTATGGAGCCGGTAAAGATCATCCGAATACCCGGATGGGTTTGCCGAAGACCGCGCAGGGTATCCAGCAGGTCCATCGCGTTCTCGGAATCGGCGGATCGCGCGATCTTCTGGAGCATGAGCGGCAATTCATCCCAGACCAGTACCACCGTGGTGCCGTTGAGATGCGCCTCCAGATCCCTCATTGCGGTTTCGAGCAGGCTCTTCCAGTCTCTTGCGGCGCTGTGTGGAAACCTGAAAACGCCTCCGATTTCCGCCCCGGCGAGACCGGCGAACATCTTCCGAACCGCGCCAGCGCCCTTCCGGAGAGCGGAAAAGTGTTCTTCCAGATCTTGGTAAACCCGCTCAACGAACTCCAGAGGGGTCCGGATGCCTTCAACGTCTCGATAGATGAGTTTCGTTCCCGGCGCGGGCTCGCTCCGCATCTTCTTGACAATACTGGACTTACCCATCCGCCGCTCGGCGACAATAATGACGCTTTGAGACTGAAGCACTGTCCACAGTTGTTCGATGAGGAGATCCCGACCGACGACGTCTTTCGGGTCGATTTCGCCACCGGGGTTCGCTCGCATCGCGCGCATGATTTCTCCAGCAAGAGGATTTAGGAATAATACACCATTTGTGACGTACGTCAATAACGGCGTATGTCTCTCGCTCTAGCGGCCTGTCACCCCCGACAAAGCGGTAGGCGCGACGCCAGCAATCAGGGCACGGCCACAAACCGCTGGAGCTCCGCCAATGCGGCGTCAACCCGGGCGCGCTCCGCGTTGGCGAGCGGTGCGATCAGGGTCAGGTCTACCTCAAGCGTTCCCTTTCCCTGCGTACGCTTCCATCCACCCACCAGCTGGCCTCCCACGATCACCACATTCGAAATCAGGGCATTGCCGCCGGTCACGAGATCGAGCGAGCCAATCCGATCGGCGATGGCGGCGCGATCGCGAAAACCAATGAAGTACTCATCGTAGTTGGGGAGCAGATGCGCCGAACTGCTCGCGGCGCGAGGCAGCGTGAAGCCCTGAGGCGCATGGTAGCGGACGTCGCCCACCACACATATGTCGAGTTCCTTGCCCAGCGCCTCGACACCGCGACGGCACTGGCCGATGGACAGCCCCGACCACCACGCAAAGTCCTGCACGGTTGCCGGTGCGCGTGACGCGAAATACCGACGCGTGAGCTCGGTCAGTGCGTCGTCTCCCGACAAGTCACGCGACAGTGGCGCGCGTTCGCTGAGCAGCGCGTAGGTGAACTGCTTTCCCACGCGTGGTCCACTGCACACCAGTCCTTCCAACTCTGCCTGCATCACGATACGCGCCAGACGCTGCGTGCCCTCGGTGTTGATGCGCGCGCGGTCGAGCGCGGCTTTCAGCTGCGTTCGGCTGAGGAAGCGTCCACCGGCGAGCGACCGCTCGATAATTGTGTTGCTCTTTCGCAAGACGGCCGATGTGACTTCGAGTGTTCTGTTGTACGGCGCCATCTTCGCCACAACGCGTGGTGCGGTGAGTCGCTGCATCCACTGCAGGTCTTCGGGGGCGACGAAGTGCCAGGTGGGGCGCATCACGTGCGTGCGCAGAATTTCACCGGCGTTGAACGCGCGTTCGATATCCGCGTCTGTCAGTCCCTTGGCGCGCATGCCGATAGCCCACTTCGCGCCCGCGTAGTCTTGCGATTGCACAGCACCAAGCGTTCGAACGACGTCCGCAGCCGAGGTGAGCGTCGGGTTGGCGGTGAGATGCTGATGGCGCAATCGCGCGACGGCAATGCGTCGAGCGTTGGTCGAGTCCGTTCGAGACAAGTTCGACGATGATGGAGAGACAGGCCAGTCCTTCACGACACCTTCTCATAACACTCCGTCTGGAAATCCACTCGAAGCACCTCTGCCATCTGCCGCTCGTTCACCGAAGACGGAATCGCGCGGAGCACTCCGTTGCGCAGGCCGATGGCCAGCGCGTTGCTCCACTGCGCCACCTTCCCGATTCTCCACGACTGGCGGACAATCGCGTGCGTGCGCTCCAAGCGGCGACGCTCAAACGCTACGAAAATCTCCTCCGGCGCATCGGTGGGCCGCTCCTCCAGCAGGTCGAGCAAAACCGCCGCATCTTCGAACGTCTGGCACGCCCCCTGCCCCATGTTGGGCGTTGTGGCGTGCGCGGCGTCGCCAAGCAGCAGCACCCGACCAAACGCGAAGTGCCGGATTGGTGCAATGTCGACAATGTCACCATGAATGAGCAGTTCGTCGCGCGTCGCGCCCAGCATTTGCGGGATGGGCG
>JANMRE010000389.1:0-12551 GCA_031370885.1 Gemmatimonadaceae bacterium | reverse complement strand
CGCGTCTCCGCGGCCGTTGAAGAGGCATACGCGGCGGGGATTCTTGGAGCGGACGCCATGGGATCCGGCAAGCGCGTGGACGTGCACGTCCATCGGGGCGCCGGTGCCTACATCTGCGGCGAAGAAACAGCGCTCATGAATTCGCTGGAAGGACGCCGCGGAAATCCGCGCATCAAACCGCCGTTCCCGGCCGTATCGGGGCTGTTCGGAATGCCTACCACCATCAACAACGTCGAGACGTTGGCCACCGTCCCGTACATCATCAAGAACGGCGCCGAGTGGTACAAGCAGTTCGGTCGGCGCGACAACCCGAAGAGCATCGGCACCAAACTGTTTTCAGTCTGTGGCAACATTACGCGTCCCGGCAACTACGAAGTGGCACTCGGCTTTCCCTTCAAGGACTTCCTGTACGAGCTGTGTGGCGGTCCGCTACCGGGTCGCGAAATCAAAGCCGTGATTCCCGGCGGATCATCCGTACCCATCCTCACGCGCGAGGAGGCCGAGGGCGCGCTGATGGACTACGAGGGCTTCGTGGCCGCTGGCACGATGTTGGGGTCGGGCGGCGTGATCGTGTTCGACGACCGCCAGGACATGGTCAAACAGATTGCGCGTCTTGCCCGTTTTTACGCTCACGAAAGTTGTGCGCAGTGCTCGCAGTGCCGCGAGGGAACCGCGTGGACAACGCGTATCCTCGAGCGTATTCGGGACGGGGAAGGCACGGTCGAGGATTTCGATACGCTGCTGTCGATCGCCGACAACATGAGCGGCAAAACGATTTGTGTATTGAGCGACTCGTGCGCCACACCGGTAATATCCGGTCTCGCCAAGTTCCGCCCGGAGTTTGAGGCGAAAATCGGCGCGACGCGCGGCATGGTGACCGTCGCCGGCGCGCTTCGCGCTTCGGCAGCCTGAGGCGCGCATGACCGACCGCAAGATGGTTTCGCTGATAATCGAAGGACGACCGGTGACGGTGCCTGACGGACTGTCCATTTTGGAAGCCGCCAAAACCGCTGGCGTGCTCGTACCGCACTACTGCTATCATCCTGGCCTTCCGGTTGCCGGCGTGTGCCGTATGTGCCTCGTCGAAGTCGAGAAGTTGCCGAAGCTCGCACCGGCCTGCGCGACCGCGGTCATGGAAGGACAGGTGGTCCGTGTCCACTCACCGAAAGCCCTCGAAGCGCGCAAGGGCGTTCTTGAGTTCCTGCTCATCAACCATCCGCTCGATTGCCCCATTTGCGATCAGGCTGGCGAGTGCGAATTGCAGGATTACACGTTTGCTGAAGGGCGCGCCGACTCGCGGTACCGGGAACCGAAGCGCTTCAATCCCGTTGAGGACTTCGGCGGCGACGTGCTGTACGTGCCGAACCGATGCATTCTCTGCACACGCTGCGTGCGCTTCATGACCGACGTGGCGCACGACCCCGTACTCAATGTGTCGGAGCGTGGCGATCGCGCGTTCATCGGGAAGGCGGATGGTCACGACCTGACGAATGCGTGGGCGGGCAACGTGGTGGACTTGTGCCCGGTAGGCGCCCTGCTGTCCAAGGACTTTCTCAACAAAGCGCGGGCGTGGGAGCTCGATCGCGCGCCCACCATCTGTACCGGGTGCAGTCAGGGCTGCAACGCGGTCGCTGAAACACGCGACAACGTCCTCGTGCGCCTGAAACCCCGATCAAACGACCAGGTCAATCAGTACTACCTCTGCGAGACCGGGCGTCTCGGGTATCGCGACTTCAATCGGCGCGATCGTGTGGACCAGCCGCTCGTGCGTCGTGGAGGCACGTTGCAGATTACCGACTGGGAGGAGGCCATCGCGACCACGGCTCAGGCGATCGGGTCGCGGCGATTGGTTGTGCTCGCGTCACCGAACCTCTCCAACGAATCGTTGTTCCTGCTGTCGCGTCTCTCCGTGCTGGTGCCCGGTGAGCATGTCTTTCGCGTGGAGCGCGGGCCAGAGTCCGCGCTGCCTGGTGTGCCGGATCTGGCGTTGCGCGCCGAACGCGCCGCCAACACCACCGGTGCGCGGCTGCTCGGGTTTTCCGAAGCCACCAATCTCGCCACGGTGTTGCGCGCCGACGATGCGCTGCTGGTGGTCGGCGATTCCTTGCGCGATGTCGCTGCGTCGCTGCTCGATCGCGCGTCGACCATCGTGTACGTCGGCACCGCACTGCCCGAAGTGCTCTCCGCACGCGCCCACGTGGTATTGCCGGTCACAACCATCGTTGAGGAGGAAGGAACCCTCACCAATCTGCGAGGCCGCGTTCAGCGATTCCTGCAAGCCAAGACGGCGCCGGGCATGGCGCGGCCCACCTGGTATGTGCTGGCCGACCTGTTGACCGCGTACGGCGGTGACGGTCAATTCGCGGTGCCGTCTGACGTGTTTGACGCGCTGGCGATGAGTCATGAGGCGTTCGTCGCACTTGACTACGAGTCACTCGGACTGCGCGGCGCGCTGATCGACAGCGATGCGTTGGTGTCCAGTCCGGTTCTGGTATCGGCATGACCGATCTGGCCTCGCTGTTCCCGCGAGCGGACTCGCAGCTGACGCCAACGGCAATCGGCACCTTTGTCGCGGCCAGTGTCGTCAAGATCCTTGTGGTGTTTGTTCTGTATCTCGTGGGCGTAGCGTTTCTCACGCTGGCCGAACGCAAGCTCGCCGCCTGGATCCAGGATCGACGCGGCCCGAACCGCGCGGGGCCCGGAGGCATTCTGCAGCCGGTTGCCGACGGACTCAAGAACTTCATGAAAGAAGAAACGAGTCCGGCACTGGCCGATAAATGGCTCTTCCTCATCGCGCCCGCTCTGGCGTTTATTCCCGCGATGTTGACCTGGGTGGTGTTGCCGCTCGCGGCGCCGTTGCCCACTCCATGGGGATTGATCGACATGGCAGTCGCCCCACTGCCCATCGGTTACCTGTTCACGCTCGCCATTTCGTCACTGGGCGTGTACGGAATTGTGCTCGCGGGATGGTCGTCCAACAACAAGTACGCGCTGCTTGGCGGGCTGCGATCGAGCGCCCAAATGATCTCCTACGAAATCGCGATGGGAATGTCCACCATCCCCATCCTGCTGCTGGCCGGCAACGTGTCGCTCACGGCCATTGTGCAACAACAGGTGCACATGGGATGGAACGTGTTCTCACTCACCATTGCCTGGTGCACGTTTCTGGTGGCGGCGTTTGCGGAGACCAACCGCTTGCCGTTCGATCTGCCTGAGGCGGAGTCGGAACTGGTGGCCGGGTATCATACCGAGTACAGCGGCATGAAGTTCTCGATGTTTTTCATTGCCGAATACGCCAACATGGCGACAGCGAGCGGTCTGATGGCCTCGCTGTTTTTCGGTGGCTGGGACATTCCGCTTACGGACTGGGACAACCGTGCGCCCTTTACGATTGTGAAGACGCTCGCCACGCTGGCCATGTTCGGCGCCAAGACCGGCGGTTTTCTCTTCCTGTTCATGTGGGTCCGCTGGACCTTGCCGCGATTCCGCTATGATCAGCTGATGTCGCTGGGGTGGAGCATCATGCTCCCGGTGGCCCTCGGATACATTCTCATCATCGCTGGCGCGACCCTTGGGCTCGATGCGCTCGGAGTCATGCGTGGTCCGTGGTACTCGCTGGCACTGCTGGTGCTGAATGTGGCGATCCTGGTCGTGCTGTTGGTGTGGCTCGATCGCGGAAAACTCATCAGCCCATCCAGTGCCCGGGTCGGGCCGGCTGATCTCGCACGTCTGAAGGCGCGTGGACTGGACCTCTCGCGGCGTCAACTCGCCGCACCGACGCTCTTCACCGTGCCAATTGTGGAGACTCCCGACTGATGGCGATTGGCGTGAAGGTGTTGAATCGTCCGCTCGCGCAAGTGAGCTACGTACGCGCGACGCTGAAAGGCATGGCGGTTACGTTCAAGCATCTGGTCGATCCGCACAAAGTCACCATGCAGTACCCGGAAACCAAGTGGGATCTGTCGCCCCGTTGGCGCGGGACGCACCGGATGCTCACCACGGAGACGGGCGCGGCCAAGTGCGTTGCCTGCGGCCTCTGCCCATCGGTCTGTCCGGCGAACTGCATCAAGTTGGTCCCCGGTGAAGATGAGCAGGGCAACCGCTATCCGCTGGTATTCGAGATCGATGAATTCCGCTGCATCTTCTGTGGATACTGCCAGGAGGTATGTCCTGAGGAGGCAATCCATCTCGGGCGCCACTACGAGAACGCGGAGTTCGACCGCGCCGCCTTCGTGTACGACCTCGAACGGCTCATGGCCCAGACGCACCCGGTGAGCGAGTTGTGGGATCCGGCCGATCCGAAGGGCGAATGAACGCCTTTTTCGAGTTCCAGTTTTATCTGTTTGCCCTGCTCGCCATCGCGTCGGCGCTGCTCTTCGTGACGCGCCGCAAGCCGGTGTCGGCGGCGCTCTGGCTCATCAACGTCATGTTTGCGCTGAGCGGCCTGTATGTCATGCTGGATGCGCCGTTCGTGGCGGCGGTTCAGGTGCTGGTCTACGCCGGCGCCATCATGGTGGTGTTCATATTCGTCGTCATGCTGCTCAATCTCGGTGAGCATTCGATCACCGATGTGCGCTCCCTCGGCGCACGCGTCGGCGCCGGCGTGATGACCATCGCGCTGCTGGCCAATCTGCTCGTGATGCAGCGCGACCCGGTGGCGCGTGTGGCGCAGGCGCCTGCGGCGGACAATGCCGTGCTGCCGATTGCGGTCTCCCTGTTCAGCGAATATCTCGTGGCCTTTGAGCTGACCAGCGTCGTGCTGCTGGTGGCGGTCATTGGTGCCGTGTTGCTCGCCAAAAAACGGGTGCACGCATGATCACCGAGGCGCTCATCGTGTCCGCCGTCTTGTTCGTGATCGGTGTCCTGGGTGTGCTCACGCGTCGCAACGCGATCATTCTCTTCATGTGCGTCGAGCTGATGCTCAATGCCGTCAACCTGTCGTTCGTGGCGCTGGCCAAACTGCACGGTGTCGCGGGTCAGGTGTTCGTCGTGATGGTGATGACCATCGCGGCCGCCGAGGCTGCGGTCGGATTGGCCATCGTGATCTCGGTGTATCGGCATTTCGGCACCGCAGAACTCTCGGCGCTCCGCCTGCTTCGCGACACATGACGTTCACCGCCGCACTGCTCCAGCTGTCAGCGACGCGGTCGCATCCGCTCGACGGAACCGTGGCCGAGTTTGCGTGGCTGATGCCGCTGCTCCCGTTGCTCGGCGCGATCATCAACGGGATCGTAGCCCTGACGCCGCGTTGGGGACATGCCGCACCGTCCGGTCTCGCCGAAGCGCCCAGCGAGGGGATGGCGGCGCAACCCGCGCGCCATCGTGTGGTCTCCGTGGTGGCCGTCACGGTGCTCGTACTCGCTGCTACGCTGGCGATCGCCATCTTCGTCACCATGCGGAACGTCGCACCGCTCCGCGAACCGTTCCTGCGCAGTTATGGAGAATGGATTCCCGCTGGCGCCCTCCGCATCGACTGGGGTTTGCAGATCGACCAACTGTCCATCGTGATGGCACTCGTCGTCACCGGCGTCGGAACGCTCATTCATCTGTTCTCGATCGGCTACATGAAGGCCGATCCGGGTTATGCGCGCTACTTTGCGTTTCTCAATCTGTTCGTCGCCAGCATGTTGGTGCTCGTGTTGGGCTCCAGCTATCCGGTGATGTTCGTTGGCTGGGAAGGTGTGGGGCTCTGTTCCTATCTCCTGATCGGCTTCTGGTTCGACGACCGCGCCAATATCAAGGCCGGACAGAAGGCCTTTGTGGTCAATCGCATTGGAGACGTTGGCTTCCTGGTGGCCATGTTCCTGATGTGGACCACCGTGCAGCATCTGGATTTTGTGGGCAGCCACGCCGCGCTCGCATCGATGGGCGGAACGCCAGTCGTCCTCGTCATCGCGCTGTTCCTCTTTCTTGGTTGCGTCGGCAAGAGCGCCCAGCTGCCGCTCTATGTGTGGCTCCCGGATGCGATGGCCGGTCCGACACCCGTGTCGGCGCTGATCCACGCGGCCACGATGGTCACGGCCGGCGTGTATCTGATCGCACGCGCGGGGCCGATTTTCGCCGGCGCGCCGACTGCGTCCTTGCTGGTGACGGTGGTTGGCGGCATCACCGCGCTGTTCGCCGCGACGATTGCACTGCGCCAGTGGGACATCAAGAAAGTACTGGCGTATTCCACCGTCTCCCAGCTGGGCTACATGTTCATCGCCGTCGGCAGCGGCGCCTATACCGCCGGAATTTTCCACCTCGTCACGCACGCCTTCTTCAAGGCGTTGCTGTTCCTTGGCGCGGGTTCGGTCATTCATGCCATGCACGCCGCGTTTCACCACACCCAACGTCATGACGACGCACAGGATCTCCGCAACATGGGTGGGCTTTCGCGGTTCATGCCCGCAACGGCCGCCGCCATGGGTGTCGCCGCCCTCGCACTCTCCGGCGTGCCGCCGCTGGCCGGATTTTTTTCAAAAGACGAAATCCTGTCGTCGGTCTTCGCCAGCGCACAGGGATCCCCGTTGGCGAATGCCGCCTTGCTGGGGGTTTCCGGAGGGACGGTGCTCTACGCGGTCTATGCAGTGGGCCTGGTCACTGCGCTGCTCACCGCCGTCTACATGACGCGCCTCATGTTGCTCGCGTTTGCCGGAGCCAATCGGACCGGCGAAACCGAACGACTCGCGTTGCACGACCCACCGCCGATCATGACCGCCCCCGTGTTGATACTGGCCGGACTCACGATGGTGGGCGGGTGGCTCAATTTGCCTGCGCAGATACCGCTCGGACCAACGGGACTGCTGGAGCAGTGGCTCGCGCCGGTCACGGGAGCAAGCGCCCAGCGGCTCACCGGTGCTGGACACCTCGCGCACGCGACCGAGCAACTGCTTGTGGGTGTGGCGATCGCCGTCGCCGTGATCGGCATTGCGTTCGCGGTGGTCCGCTATCGACGCCCCATCACCGACAAAGCACACGCTCCACCGGAACGCGGACTCGCTCGGGTGCTGGAAAACGCGTATAACGTGGATGCGGGCATCGACGTCGTGCTCGTTCGCCCCATCAATGCGTTCGCCAGTGTTGTGCTTGACCGCGGGATCGATCGGGGTGTCGATCGGGTGTTCAGTACTGGTGGGTCGTTCCTCACACGCACCGCGACGCTCTTTGGTTCCCGCATGCAAGACGGCGATGTCGGCAAGTATGCCTGGATGATTGTTGCAGGCGCCCTCGCCGTGCTCGCCGCCTTCACGCTCCGCTGAACGATGCACGGGATCCTGCTGTCGATGCGGGCCGATCACTGGGTGCTTCCCGCGCTCGTCCTCTGGCCGCTGCTGGCGGCGCTCACCGTACGACTGGTCGGTCGCGATGTGTCTCGCGAAGAAGGCAATGGCGAGGCTCCGAACGACGGCCTCGACGCGCGGGTTCTGACGCTGGTCGCGCTCGTGGCCGAGGCGATGCTCGGGATTGCGCTGTGGAGCGTGTACGATACGGCAACGAGTGGCTGGCAGGGTCGTGTGGATATGCCGTGGCTGGTCGATCTCGGCGCCACCTTCAGTCTCGGTGTCGATGGCCTCTCGCTGCCGATGGTGGTGCTCACGGTGGTCCTGCTGCCGCTCACGCTGCTGGGATCGTGGAACAACGTGCGCGCGCGCACACCGGCATTCGGCGCGCTTATCCTGCTGCTGACGTCGGGATTGGTGGGTGTGCTCGTTTCGCTCGACCTCCTGCTGTTCTATCTCGCCTGGGAGCTCATGCTGATTCCCACATACTTGCTCATTGGCATCTGGGGAACCGGTACGGCAGCCCGCGCGAGTCTTCGCTATGTCCTGTTCACGCTGGTCGGTTCGCTGCTGATGCTCGTGGCGATTGTGGCGTTGTGGAACGCCGGCGGTGGGACGTCATTCCATCTCGACCACCTGCGAACCATTCGACTCGACGAGCGCACACAGCTGTTCATGTTCGGCGCGTGTTTTCTCGCATTCGCCGTCAAGTCCGCGCTCGTCCCCTTTCATACGTGGCTGCCGGATGCGCAGCACAGCGCACCCACCTTTGTCGCGGTGACGATCGGGCTTAAGGTCGGCGTCTATGCCACGCTCCGATTTGCCATCCCGCTCTTTCCCGCCGCGGCCATGCATCCGTCGGTGCGTGGAACGATCCTGGTGTTGTCGGTCGTCGCGATCGTATACGGTGCATTGGTCGCCATGGCCCAGCGCGACGTGAAGCGGCTGGTCACGTACAGCTCCATCAGTCATCTGGGTTTCATCATGCTCGGGATCTTCGCGTTCACGCCACAGGGAGTGCAAGGCGCCGTCTTGATCATGGTCAACCACGGCATCACCACCAGCGCGCTGTTCCTGCTCGCGGGGATGTTGCAGGATCAACGCGGGACCACCGAGATGCGCAATCTGGGCGGCCTCGCGCGCGCGGCGCCGCTGTTCAGCACCATGCTCACGCTTGCGGTGCTGTCCACGATTGGCCTGCCCGGCACCAATGGGTTTGTGGGCGAGTTCCTGGTCCTGCTCGGTACCTATGCCAACGTGCCGGTGCTGGCGATGCTGGCAACGTCGGGCGTGATTCTCGCGGCGGTGTACGGTTTGCGTGCCCTGCAGGGATTGCTTTTCGAGGCGTCCAATGAACACGCCAACCACGCGCTCCACGACTTCACACGGCGCGAACAGGTCGTGATGAGCGCCTTCGCCATCGCGATTCTCTGGATGGGTGTCGCGCCCGGTGCCGTGTTGAAACGTATCGAACCGGCGTCTCGCGTCGTGATCGAGTCGGTGCACGTTGGCCTCAACGTGCCGGTTGACCGCGCGTCGCATATCATGATCCACTGACCGATGGGCGCACTCGTATCTCCCAGCTCTCTCCTCTCGACTTTCGCACCAGAACTGGTGCTGATCGCCGGAGCCATGGGGCTGCTGCTGTTCACGGTCTGGCGACCACAGGGCAACGTACGTGGCAGCGCCGAGGGGGCGGAACGCACGGCAACCGTGGCTCGATACAGCATGATGCTCTGCGTGGTGGTCGGCGTGTTCGTGATCATCGCGTGGCGTGATGCGGCGGCGGTCACGACCGACCAGCGTGTTGCCGACGACGGATTCCGCTGGGCGATCGATCTCATCCTGTTGACGGGAACCGCACTCTCACTCGTGCTGCTGGAGGCGGATCATCATCGAAGTGGCGCCTACAGTCCGGAAACGCCGGTGCTCATATTGCTCGCCGTCGCCGGCATGATGGTCATGGCCGCAGCGCGTGACCTGATGTTCGTCTTTCTTGGCATCGAACTCATGTCGTTGGCGGTGTACGTGCTGGCGGGTGTCAATCGGCGGAGCGCGCGCGGCGCCGAGGCCGCCATGAAATACTTCCTGCTGGGCGCATTTTCCACGGGATTCCTGCTGTACGGTATGGCATTGGTGTTCGGTGCAACGGGCAGCACTCGCCTGGTTGACGTCGCGGCATGGGTGGCACGAAACGCAGCGCTCTCACCGATGTTCCTGATTGGATTGGCTCTGCTGCTGGTCGGATTCTCGTTCAAGGTCGCCTTGGCGCCGTTCCATCAGTGGACCCCCGATGTGTACGATGGGGCGCCCTTGCCGGTGACCGCGTTCATGTCGGCGGTGGTAAAGACGGCCGCCTTTGCCGTGTTCGCGCGGGTAATGGCCGAAGCGCTCCCGGGGGCGGTCAATCACTGGCATGCGGTGCTCTGGTGGTTGGCAGCGATCACGATGGTCGTTGGCAATGTGCTCGCGCTGTCACAGCGCAATCTGGTTCGCATGCTGGCCTGCTCCAGTGTCGCCCACGCCGGATACTTGCTGGTCGCCATCGTCGTGAGTTCGGACGCCGGTACATCAGCGCTCGTCTTTTATGCCGTGTCGTATACGCTCGCGACCATGGGGGCATTCGGCGTGCTCATCACGGTAAATGGAGGCCGCGATCGTTCACCGGTGTTGGACGATCTGGCCGGTCTCTGGTTGGTGCGTCCGGGTCTCGCCGTGGCGATGGCGGTGTTCCTGTTGGCGTTGCTGGGCATGCCACTCGCCGGTGGGATGGGGTTCTTTGCGAAGTGGTATCTGCTGCAGGCAGCGTTACAGGCCACCACGCCACAAACGGTGCTGGCCGTGATACTGGTGCTGAGCAGCGCGGTTTCGGCGGCCTACTACCTGTCGGTGATCGCCGCCATGTTCATGCGGCGGCGGCCGGACGGGGAGGCCATACCGTCTGGCACGTCTCTTTCAGGCGCCCTGATCGGCGCGATGGCCATCGCGCTCCTCGTGCTCGGGGTCTATCCCACGCCGATCGCGCGGCTTGCGCGGCTCGCTGTTCCAGCAGCCACACTTCACCCCACTCGTCCCGACGCGCTGCTGCCTGCGGCGACCGCCACAGCCGCGCACTGACACACCGCCTCATTTCTGCTGCTCGCATGCCTATCAGTCAAACGATTTTTCGACAGTACGATATCCGCGGCATCGTCGATCGCGACCTCACCGCCGAGGTGGCGTACGAACTGGGGCGCGGCTACGCGGCCTATCTCGACCGGAAGGGTATTCAGGGCGCGGTTGCCGTGGGGCGCGACAATCGCCCGAGTGGCGACCTGCTGCGCGACACGTTGATACGGGGACTCACCGAGTGCGGCGTGGATGTTGTCGATGTCGGTGTCGTACCCACCCCGCTGCTCTACTGGTCGCTGCATCACGAGCGCGTTGTTGGCGGCATTCAGATCACCGGGTCGCACAATCCATCGGAATACAATGGATTCAAGATGTGCGTTGGCACGGATTCGTTGCATGGGGTCGAAATCCAGGCGCTTTATGCGCTCATCGTGGCGGGGCAGTTTCCCGCCGGACAGGGCACCGTCACATCGGTCTCCGTGATCGATCGGTACGTCGCCGACATCGCGTCACGTATTGGTCCACTGCACCGCGCCAATGGCAGCAGGCTGAAGGTCGTGTTTGACTGCGGGAACGGCGCCGGTGCCCTGGTCGCGCCGCAACTGATGCAGGCATTGGACGTCGACGGCATCGGCCTCTTTACTGAAAGTGATGGAACGTTTCCCAACCATCATCCCGATCCGACCGTTCCGGAGAACCTCGAAGACTGCATCGCGGCTGTGCGCGCCAACGACGCCGAAATCGGCGTTGCGTTCGACGGTGATGCCGACCGCATTGGCGTGGTCGATCGTACGGGGCGCATCATCTGGGGCGATCATGTCCTGATTCTCTACGCGCGGGACGTCCTGGCGCGCACCGGCACGGGCCAGCCCATCATCTTTGATGTGAAATGCTCGCAAGCGCTGACGCACGGCATTGAGCAGGCTGGTGGGGTGGCCGTCATGTGGAAGACGGGCCACTCCCTGATCAAGGAGAAGATGAAGGAAATGCACGCGCCGATCGCCGGTGAGATGTCCGGCCACATGTTCTTCACCGAGGGGTTTTACGGCCACGACGATGCGCTCTATGCGGCCGCGCGTCTGCTGCGCATTCTCGCCGACTCGGGAAAGCGTATCGACGAACTGTTGGCCGACGTGCCGCCGTTTGTCTCGACCCCCGAGTTGCGAATCGCAACCGACGAGAGGGCCAAGTTCGAGATTGTGGAACGTGCCGCTGCGCATTTCAAATTGACGCACGACGTCATCGAGGTGGACGGCGTGCGCGTGCTCTTCGGTGATGGATGGGGATTGCTGCGCGCGTCCAACACGCAACCGGTCATCGTGGCCCGCTTCGAAGCCCAAACGCCGGCGCGACTGGCCTCCATTCGCGGCGAGATGGAGCGCTGGCTCCACACCCAGGGTGTCCGACTCTGATGCATACGCAGCTGACGCGCTGACCCATGCGCCTGCGAAACTGGCTGGTTGTCGCCATCACCGTGGTCGCCGCACTCCTGTTGGCGGGTCGCACGATCACGGCGGCGATCGTGGATCACGCTTGGTACGTGGCGATGGGCGTCCCGGGCGTTTTCTGGGAACAGTTCACGGATGCTCTGCTGTTGCAGGGGCTGGCGTGGGTGGCGGGTTCGCTGTTCGCCTTCGCCAACCTGCACGCCGTGCGTCTGACGATTCTCGCCGTCGCGGTTCCCTCCCGTGTCGCCAACATCGAACTCACGGCGATGCTGCCGCCGCGTCGATTGCTGGCCATCACGATCACCCTTGCCGCACTGATCGGATTGGGGTTGGCCCTTCCGCTCACCAATTGGACTGCCGTGGCCATGGCCCGGCACGGCGTTCCCTTCAGCGAAATTGAAGGCATTCTGTTCCGCGATCTTGGTTTCTACGTCTACCGGCTGCCACTCGAGGAAACAGCGTACCTCTGGGCGCTGGCGGCGATCCTGTTGATGGTTCTGGTGGTACTGCTCCTGTATGCGCTCACCCGCAGCCTGCGACTCGAGGGTCGACGGATCCACGCGTCCAATCATGTGCGCCGACACCTCAGCGTGCTCGGCGCACTCGTGTTGCTGTTACTCGCCTGGAGCTATCGACTGGATGGCTTCGACATGCTCCAGCGTGGAAGCGGTACCGACGGGCTCTTCTTGCGGATCGATCACATGGTGACGTTGCAGGTCGATCGGGTGCT
>JANMRE010000371.1:0-4478 GCA_031370885.1 Gemmatimonadaceae bacterium | reverse complement strand
GTTCGGCAATGAACGCATCGGATTCAACCAGCGGTGACCCCGGGCGCCGATCGCTGGCGACTGCGCGATACACCACGAGGTCGCCCGGCTCCAGCAGCAGCGGTCCGAGCGCGAGCGAGGCGCGCGCCGACCACTGCGTTGCGTTCACCCGGCTGATCGCGATCGGGACGTCACCCTCCGAAAACGTGAAACGTTCACCGGAACCGGACACCTTCGTGTAGCGCAGTCGCAACGACCCAACGGCCAGATCGTCATCGGCCTCAAGTCGCACGTCGAGTGAGCGCTTGGCATCGGGCACGATCAGATCACGCGCCGGCGCAACAATGCGAACGCGTGGTGCCTCGTCGGAGCGCACCGTGAGACCAATCAGTCGACGCGGCCCCAAGCGACCCTTGTTGGTTCGCGGCTCGAGTGCCACGAATCCGTCCAGTGTCGCGGGAAGCGAAAGCGCGAAGAGGCCTGCGGCATTCGGTGTGAGCGTCTGTGTACCCTGACGGGTGACGGCGATGAGTGTGTCAGCGGTTGCCTCAATAGTGAACGACACCATGCTGCCGATGAGCGCCTCGATGCGTATGGGATCACGCAGTGTCACCGGCGGACGCTTTGCGTACAGCGGTGGCGCGATGCGCACCACGATGCGTTGGATATCGACGCGACCGGTCACCGACGCGATCAGCGCGGTGGGCGATGGAATCGACCGATTCGCGGTGAGCGGGCGACTAACGGCAACGCTCGCGACCCACACGGCGAGACCGCTGCACAATAGCAGCACGCTGCGCTGTGCGGGCAGCAGCGATGGCACAACGAGTGTGGCGGCCAAGCGGTCGGCGCGCTGCAGCACGAGTGCCGGGACGGCATCATTCGTTCGCGACGTTTCTACGTGGGAGATCGTCAGCAGTTCGTGCGCGGTGATGAGCAGGTTGTTCGCTTCGGGCGCACGACGCTCAAGGTGGTAGGCGATGCGTGCGCGACGACCAGTCGATCGCCACCACCCGATGGCAGCGCCCGTGACAGCACCGAGTGCGAGCGGGACGATGGTTGTGGTGAGCGCGATCCCCGATTGCGTGACATCTTCACGAAACCAGCCGCGCAACTGCCACAACGCGGCCATCCCCATGCCTCCGGCCGCACCGCGAGCTGCGGCGAGCACGCCCAGTCGTCGCGCCGAGTTGGCAAGCAGTCGATGCAGATGGGGGAGGGGGGCGCGGTCAGTCATCGGTGTCTGCCTGACCAGTCGCCGCGGTGTGCGCTCCGTCCGCACGCATCCGGAACAGCGTTTCCGCACCCAGGAGAAGCAGCACAGCAATCCACAGGACCCGCGCATCGGATGGTCCGCTGTACGGGTCCTGCGTGGTGGTCGTGTTTACTGCGCGAGCGGCGCCCGCCGGTGCCAGCTCCCAGCGTCTCAACTGCTCATCGCTGGACGTAAGCGCTGCGTTGCCAGCGCGCCACGTGTGGTCGAGTGCGTTTGACGCCGACAACAGCAGCGCGGCGGTGACCAGGTTGTGGGCTGGAGCACGAGACCACACCAGAAGCCGCGGCGCGCCGCTCACGCCATCCAGCGCTGCGACGGCCACGAGCGGAGCCTGATTCAACGAGCGCGCGACCACCACAAACGGTGCGTTGATCGCGGTGTCCGCGACGGCGCTTGCCGAAGCCGCCGTGATGAGTGTGGAATCACCGCGCAGTGCGTATATCACGTCGCCCATCCACGGCTGCGAGAGTGGGCGGGCACCCTTCACCCACGACGACAGGCTGTCGGCATCAGGCGACGCAACCACGATCACCTGCGACGCGCGCCCGGTGGGCGTTGCTGCCAAACTGTCCGTTAACCGGTCGCCACCAAATCGGCGCACCGTGTTCCGTACACCCGCCGCGATTGAGGGCGTGGCGGCATGCGCCCACCGAACAACACCCCGATCGCGAAGCGTAGCCTGTGAACTGTCGGCACCGCGGGTGACCGCTGGCGCCCGGACCAGCCGCACTGTGATATCGGACGGCACCGCAACGATATCGAGTGAGTCCAGTGCATTGTGCCGAAAATCGGAGAGCACGACCAGCTCTCCCCGGCCACTCTGTGTCTGGAGCCACGCCACGGCACCATCGAGTACTTCGAACGGGGCGCCGGACTCAATTCGCATCGCGGTAGCTGATTCATGCTGGAGACGAACGGCCTCCCCTTCGAGCACCGCGCGTGCCGCACTGTCGCCGCGTGAAGACTGCGTGTCAATCACAATGGCGCGCGCTGCGGAGGTTGATACTGCCGCGCGATTTGGTTGCCAGAGCGGTTGGGCGAGCGCCGCGACAGCCCACGCGAAAATCGCCAATCGCACAACCAACAGCGCAAGGTCGCTGGGCTGTGTCCGACGCGTGGGCAGCAGTCGTGACACGTCCAGAAACCGCAGCGACGGAAACGGTACTACCCGCGCTGGTCGTCGGCTGAACAGGTGCACCAAAATCGGCAGCACCAATGCCAACAGTCCGACCCAGGCCCCGGGATTTTGCCAGTGCACTATCGATTCGACCTCACACAGGTCTCGCGTTGTCGGCGTGCGTGGCATGCTGCGCGCTGGGAAGACTTGGCGACGTCTGCCGCGCCGAGCGACGCACGAGGTAGTCACGCAGTGCACGTTCCGGCGGTTCGCCGGTATCGAGCAATCCGTAGTCGATCCCCTCGTGCACGGCGAAGTGCCGGCACCGCTCGAGGAACTGTGTCATTGCCACCCGATATGCTGGTGCGGCGGTGGACGGCTCCACGAGTCTGCGCGCCCCCGACTCCAAATCACGCAGTTCCACCTGCCCGGTGAACCGGAGCTCACGTTCCTCGGGCGCAATGATTTGCAGCATCGCGACGTCGTGTCCGTGTTGCACGACGTGGCGCAGCTCGCGCTGCGTGTCCGACTCTGCATCGTAAAAATCCGAGAGCACGATCATGAGTCCGCGCCGCTGCAACAGCTCGGCCGCACGACTGATCACGGTGGCAGGCTTCCAGGTGCCCACCGGGCGCAGTTGGTCCACCCGCGCGATGAGCGAGCGCAGATGCACTCGGCCACTGCGTGCCGGCAGGTAGACCAGTTCGCCTTCGGTCATTGTCATGAGACCGACCGCGTTCCCCTGCTCGGACGCGAGAAAGGCGAGTGATGCGGCCACGATGGACGCGTAACGAAACTTCGAGAGTGTTTGTGCTGCTGTAGTCATGTCAGGGAATGCCATCGACGCACTCGTGTCAAGCACCAGCATGACGGAGACGTTGGTGGTTTCACGAAACTGCCGAGTGTACAGCCGATTACTGCGGGCATACACCTTCCAGTCGAGATACTTGAGATCGTCGCCGGCGCGATACGGGCGATGCTGCTGGAAGTCGGCGCCGTACCCATGAAACGGGCTTCGGTGTCCACCCACGCGCAGTCCTTCCACGACAACGCGCGCCGCGAGTTCGAGATCGTCGATGGCCGCGATCACGACCGGTGAGAGCACACTCATGGGCGCGGCCGCGTTGGTGCTTACGGTCGGACCGCAGCGAGCAGCGTACCAATTACGCGATCGGCCGACACGCCATCGGCTTCGGCGCGAAAGTTGACGAGCAATCGGTGACGCAATACCGGCAACGCCACGCGGGTGACATCGTCAAGCGAAGGCACGGTGCGGCCATCGAGCAACGCTGCGGCCTTGGCGCCGAGGATGAGCGCTTGTCCGGCACGCGGACCGACGCCCCAGCGTATCCATTGTTTTACGTCGGCTGGACATGAGGTGTCAGCGGGGCGCGTAGCGCGAATGAGGCGCAGGGCGTAGTCCACAACGTTGGCGGCGGCGGGCAAGTCGCGCACAAGGCGACGGGCCGCTTCGAGTTCTTTGCCCGTCGCCACCGGTGACACCGTACGATCCGCGCCGGTGGTGGTATCGGAGAGAATGCGTCGTTCGTCGTCGGCGTCGGGGTAGTCGATGATGACGTTGAACATGAAGCGATCGAGTTGCGCTTCTGGAAGCGGATGCGTGCCTTCCTGTTCGATTGGATTCTCGGTGGCCAACACGAACAGCGGTCGCTCCAGCGGGTAGCGTACGCCACCCACCGTCACCTGGTATTCCTGCATGGCCTCCAGCAGTGCCGATTGCGTGCGCGGCGGCGTGCGATTGATCTCATCGGCGAGGATGATGTTTGCAAACACCGGACCGGCGATGAAGCGCACGTGGCGTTTGCCGGTGACCACATCTTCCTCAATCACTTCCGTGCCGAGAATATCGGACGGCATGAGATCGGGCGTGAACTGTATGCGATTGAAGTTGAGCTGCACCGCGTCGGCCAGTGTTTTGATGAGCAGGGTCTTGGCCAGGCCGGGTACACCGCGCAGCAAACAATGCCCTCCGGCCAGCAGGCAGATGAGCACCTCTTTTCGCACCTGTCGCTGCCCGATAATGACGCGTCCGATTTCGGCATCCAGTCGCGTGGCCAGGGCAACAGCGTGGTCGAACGACAGTGC
>JANMRE010000594.1:0-4639 GCA_031370885.1 Gemmatimonadaceae bacterium | reverse complement strand
GAGATGCTCGCGGGAGAGCCGCCGTTCTCGGCGCCTAACGCGAACGCCATCGTGGCGCGCGTGCTCACCGAGGCGCCGAGGCCTGTCAGGGCCAATCGCGAAGCCGTGTCGCCCGCGCTTCAGATGGTTGTACTGAAAGCGATCGCGAAGCTTCCGGCGGATCGATTCGTTTCGGCTGGTGCGCTGCTCGAGGCGCTGCGCCTGGCGACTGTGTCGACCGGAGCGGCATTCACTCATCTCGACACCAAACCGGTCGCAACCTCGCCGAGGTTCCGCTGGGTGCCCTTCGCGATTGCGGCGGCCGGCATCGCTGTCGGAGTTGCCGTTGCATGGGTCGGCTGGCGGCGACCGCAACAGCAGCGCGCGCTGGTGGTGACGAAGCAGCTGACCTTCGATGGTAAGGCTCAAGCCGCAGCGATTTCCCCAGACGGCAAGTGGCTGGCTTCCGTTGCCTGGGATTGCCCCGATTCGCTGCGTGGCGCTGAGTCGTGCCCATCGATCCTGCGTGTCCTGGAAATCGACGGCGGCAAAGCAGTAACGCTCCTCCGCTGGCAGGTGATCGAACCGTCTGCAAAGTGGACAATGGATGGTGCGTCGCTCCTGTTCCAGGGCGCGCAGAGCGGTGGCGTTGCAAGTGTCTACATGATCGAGCGACTGGGGGGAACGGCGCGTCGTATCCGTGGTCGAGTCAACGCCATGGCGGTTGATCCCGACGGGCGACTCGTCAGCTTTGTCGCCGGTCCCGCACGGCGGCAGGTGCTGCTCAACTACGATGTGCGTACGTTCCATCTCGTGGACAGCGTGTCGCTGCCTCTGTACGAACAGATCGGCGATCTGAGCTACTCTCCCAGTGGCGATCTGCTGGCCGCGACGCAAAGGACGGCGTTTGGCACCTTTGAGATCTATCTGCTGGACCGAGCGGGTCGGGTCGTCGATTCATCGCGTGTCGCGACTCGGGCTCCGATTCGCTGGGAGCCCGGGGGCGACGCTCTCTGGGCGTTCGACAACAACGAGACTGGTCACTTCGGCGCAGACCTGCTTCGGATCCCTGTGTCCAAACAGCGTTTTCTGTCAGTCAGGCGCACCGTGCTGCTCGGTCGCGTCGGAAACGGCACGCGTGGCCGCTTCGATCTGGCCATAGGAGGGCGTGCAGTCCTGGTGTATGGTCCCTACCAAAGGTCGCTTCAGGTGGCCGACATTGGATCGTCACCCGTGTGGCGGACTTTCGGGCGCAACACCGGCATTGTTGCCGCCCTTCCGGCCTTCACTCCCGACGGCGACTCCGTTGTGGCAAGTGCTTCCGATATCCTCAATGAGAACGTCTATGTGTTTCCCCTCGCCGGCGGTGAACCACGTGCTCTGACGGCCCACCGAACCTGGCGCGAAAACGCCCGCTGGTCGCCCGACAGAAAACGCATCGCATTCCATGCGGGCGATTCGAGCAGCAGCAGAGCGAGCCTCGTCATGATGGACGCTGATGGAGGGCGCGAGCGAGTCCTCTCGGCCGGGTACGTCGAATTCCAATGGGTCACGAACCAAAGCCTGGTCATTCTCCGGCGCGGATTTCGCGTCACGGTCGACACGTCCGGTGCGGCCCTCGACTCGGCGGTCGTTCCCGATTCGCTCGAGTTCTCGAGCAGTCTTGCTGTGGACCCTGTTACGCACAGGATCTTCTACTGGTCTGCCCCGGCGTCGGCGCTTGTCGCGTGGGACTCCGCCCGCGGCGCCGTGAGGTTTCTGAGCCGTTCTTCCGACGCAATGGTCGTTCTGGGCTGGAGCCCCGACCGTGCGATGTTGATCTGGGAACGGCCCTCGGCCGGACGAGGCTCGGGAGCCATTCATTACATCGCGGACGGCGGCAACACCCTCGTCAAGCTGATGGATCTCGCGAGGGATTGCCGGTGGCCCACCGTGGATCCGGAGCGGAAACGAGTCGTATGTATCATGGGGCGCTGGGAGCCGGATGTCTGGCTCGCGGAGCTTGGTCGCAACTGAGACCGATCACGATCGCGAGCCGCATGGCGTGACAGCTGGTGCAGAAGTACCGGCAATTACAAGCGTCAGGCGGCTTGCGGCGTAGCGCCCCTCATCGCACCGGTCAGTCGATCACCTCGGCAACGAAGTGCTGCTCCGATTTTGGTGGACCGCACATATCCGTCCTTTACCGCCCGGCGCCGAGGCAAGTCCAAGGGCGGAGGCGCCACGTCGTGGTACGGCACCGACTTGAGCACATGCGCGATGCAGTTGAGACGGGCACGGCGCTTGTCGTCCGCTTCCACGGTCCACCACGGCAGGATACGAATTTCGATTGGGGTCGGTCGAGTAAACGGCGCGATCGCCGACCGCGCGAGCACCGACTGACGCGCCGCGGCGTGCCCGCCGTCTCGTTCGCGCGCCTCGAGGGCAGTGGGAACGGCGGTCACCGTGGGGGGGCGATTCGGACGGGGCCCAAACGGACGCGCCGGTGGGACGGCCGCCCACGCCGAAGAGCCCCGCGCGGTGGCGGGGCGTCGGGGCCGGGCTCCGGTGACAGGCGGGGCGTCAGCGGACGGGCGTGGGGCGCGTGACGTGCCTCGGCTCGCGGCGGCCCGCGTCGAGTCAAGCGCGCCGTGTCGTGGGCGGGCCACGTGACGAACGTCCCGTCGGGCCGAAAGCCGCCGTCGGTGACGAGCAGGTGCAGGTGCGGATGCCAGTTCGCCCGGGAGCCGTGCGTCTGCGGGCACGCGACGATACCCCCGGCGAGGTCGCGCTCGCCGGTCAGCGTCCGGATGGCCGCGGTGACGGTGCGGGCGGCGACCCAGGCGATCTCGCCGAGCAGGCGTCGCCGGTACAGACAATACGCCCGGAGGCGCTTGGGGATGGTGAGCACCACCTGCCGGTGCGGCACCGGCGCGAGCAGTGTGGTGTCCAGCCACCGCGTCCAGATCGCCAACCGCTTGGCGTGACAGCTCGGACAGAAGTAGCGGCACTTGCACGAGAACGCGAGCAAGTATTCGTGTGCACAGTCGTCGCAGCGGATGCGCGCGAACCCGTGGTCGAGCACGCCACAGGCGAGGAACTTGTCAGCGATCTGCGCGACGACGGGCCGCCACGGGCCGTACTCGCGCGCGAAGCGGTCGTCGTAGACCTTCTGCAGTCGATGCAGGTGGTCCGAAACCAACCGAAAGAGCGGCGACGCTTGCGGGCGTCGTGGCTTGTAGACGCCGCGCGCCGCCGGCGCAGCGTCGGGCATGCGCGCTCCGGGACCGAGGAGCGCCGAGCATACCCCCACCGACCGCGCCGCCTGTCACCGTTCTGTTGCGCGACGAGCTGTTCCGACCCACCATCCACGCGGCGTGGGCCTAACAATGCTTGCTGCAGACGGGCGTTTTCGGAAGCGCGCTGCGCGCGCATTGTGTTGGAGCGCCCGCTGCAGAAGCTTGCGTTAGCGAGACTTCAACCTTTGATGTAGATTCAGGTGAGCACTTCCACGGAGTGTCGACCCATGGCTGTCCCCAACCCACTCATTACCCGCTCACCGGAGCGCCTCAGCGGCGCGGCGGTGTTCGCTGGCACGCGGGTTCCGGTTCAGACGTTGATCGACTACCTCGAAGGCGGTGACCCACTCGACTCCTTTCTCACGGATTTTCCGGATGTGAGTCGTGAGCACGCCGTGGCGGTGTTGGAACTCGCGAAGCAGGCGCTCGACGCCTCCGCGACGACGGCGGCGGCCTAGCCACGTGGTTCAATAGCCGGAGCGGATGCCCCGAGTCGTCTTAGATCACTGTGTCCCTCGCACCCTTCTACGCCACATCACCGTGCCGGGCGCAACGACAGTCGGAGCACACGGTTGGGCCGGTCGAGATGATGGACCGCTGCTCGATCTGTTGGCTCCGGTGTGCGACGTCTTTGTCACAACGGATCAGAATCTCCCGTTTCAGCAGCGGTTGGATACGAGATCGTTCGCAACCGTCATCCTCGTTGCTCCGTCGAACCGACTCAAAGATCTTCTCCCTCTGGTCGCAGGCTTGCACGCTGCTATCGACCAAGCGAAGGCAGGCGACGTTACTTCCGTCGCTCGCTAACGAAGTAAAGATTCGTGCCGCGCGCAGCCGCGGCACAATCTGGTGTTGAACGCAATCCGCCGGTGCGAGGTCGCGCGGCGCTGGCCTCTTGGACTTTCAATCGAGCGGCGCTGACTTCAAGGACGAGAAGTATCCGGGTGCGTGGCGCTCAGGCGGCGAGGCGACGACGACGACCGCGGTTCGAATGCGTCGATGAGCGCGGTGGTTCGCATTCGTTGCAGGATGTGTGTGGTGCGGCGACCGTGCATCACGCGATACCGGATGCCGCCCGGCTGAGCGGCGGCGCGTGCCGCGTTGCCGCGTGAGCGCACACGGGAAACATTTGATCGTGGACGTTTCATGAGGGTGGGGCGCGCGATCGTCGAGTGCGTGCGACGAGATGGAGCGCGCCGCGGCCACACACGGGACAGCGGCGCACCGCCGGGATCGCGACGGTGCTCACGACGGCGACACGCGAGGTTTCGCCGTCCACACCGGAGCGCCCATCCGCTGCGCCAACCGTCGCGTGGCCGCCGTCGGGCAGGGTGACCTCACATGACGTGTTCGCGCTGACGGTTGCCGCGTGTGGCGCGGCG
>JANMRE010000312.1:0-4684 GCA_031370885.1 Gemmatimonadaceae bacterium | reverse complement strand
ATCGGCGGTTCCGGTCAAACTCGACTTCCAGTATTTCGCCATTCGCAAAGCGGGTGGAGCGTGGGACGCGATCAACCGCGCGCGCAATCTGGCGGTGTATGTGCCGGCCGAGTTGGTGGACGCACGATTCGAATTGGTGATCGTGCTGCGGTAGTTCTCGCGGAATTGTGGGAAATCAGCGGGCTGGGGGAGTCGCGGTTGGATCTTTCGGCACGGGAACTGTCGGTGCAGTTGGCACCGCAGGAAGCGTCGGGACCTTCGGGACGGTCGGAGACGGCCGACGCATCACCAGCACCACCAACAATACCGCGATCAGAATCACGGCATTGATGACGATGATCAGCGCCGTGGGAATTCGGCGGATCGCTTTGTAAGTACTCGTGATGGCGTTTGGCGAGGGCGCCGGCGGTGGCACGACTGGCACCGGCGCCCGGCTGATCATCTGCGTGAACTCGCTGGGACCGGCGGCTGTCGGCCCTGCCGGTGCACCCCCCAACGTGGAGAGCGGCGTCGATCCCACGTCCTTGAAAATTGGCGGTGGCAAAACGCCCGGCAGCATCGGAGACCCTCCAGCTGCGGCCGACGTGAGCGGCGCGCTGCCTGTGGTCGGCGTGGTGGGCAACGGTGGCTGCAGCGGAGGCGAGGCCTGCGCATTCGACCCGAACAGTGGCGAGCCACCACTCGCCGGCGAGGACACCGACCTCATCGCCCCAGTTGCTCCGCCAAACTCCGGTGCGCCGACGGGCGAACCAAATGGAGAACTGGCGGGCGGCTTTGGAGCAGGCGCCAGCGGTGGTGCGGACATCGGGCTTTGCGGCACAATCCCCGGCGCGCCCGGTGTTGGCGACCACATGGGTGAGGCCGGCCTGGCCATTGGCGACGGCGTTGAGACATCCGGCAGCGGCGCCGCTGTCGGCGACGGCGAGAACATTCGCGTGAACTCCCCGGGCTCCGCACGACGCGGCGTAACCGGCGGCGGCGGCGGCGGCGGCGGCAAAATCGCAGCAGCTGGCGCGGAGAACGGCGTGGGTGGGAGCGCTGGTGCCGGCGCAACTGGTGGCGGCTGTGGCGGCACAACTGGCGGCAGACCGCTCGCGCCAAACATCTGTGTGAAGGCTCCAGCCATGGTCGGAGCCGGCGACGGTAGTGGCGTCGGCGGCGCAACCGGCATCTGCTGCACCGGACCGGCCAACGTGGGCTGAGCGGTAACCGGTACCGCCGCAGTCGGCTCAGTGAAAGGGGGCGGCTCTACAACAGGCATCCTGGCGGCTGGTGGCGGCGGTGGCGGCACAACTGGTGCCAGCCCGCTCGCGCCAAACATCTGCGTGAAGGCTCCAGCCATTGTCGGAGCCGACGGCGGTAGATGTGTCGGCGACGTCGCAACCGACGTCTGATGAACTGGCACGGCTGCCGTCGGCTGAGCGTTAACCGGTACCGTCGCAGTCGGTTCACTAAAAGGGGGCGACTCGACAACTGGCATCCTGACGGCCGGTGGCGCAGCGATGGGCGGTGGGGCAACTGGCGGCACGACTGCCGGCGCCTTGGCAACCGGTGTCGTGCCAACCGACGGCGTTGCCGACTTCGTAAAAATTTGCGTGAACTCCCCCATGGGTCGATCACCGGAGGCCGCCGCTTCGCCTGCCGAGGCGGTTCTGCCCGGAGCATCAAGCCAGCCCCGCAGCATGTTCATCCCGGTTACAAACTCCGTCACGATAGCGAATCCGAACGGGGTGGTCGCGGTATCCAGCACCCGGCTGCGATCGGCGCCCGTCAAGCGCGCCAACTGCACCCGCAGCATCTCGACATCATGAGGGTCGGTCGCGTCGGCGAGGTGCACCAGTACGACGCGGCCGGTCGCGAGCTCGAGGGCGCTATGGGTGCGGAGGCCGCCATCGACCGCAATGCATTTGAGCAGTCGGTATCGGGCGCTGAAGTCGTCGCTCATGGGTCCGTGACGGAGAGGTGAAGCACCGGCGCACGCCGGAACGGCGCGATAACCGGGGAAACGATGTATTGTTCAATTGTTCACGCGCCGTCGGCTGCGCGCAATATCACGCGCCAGGTCATTGCCTCACCGAGACACCTTCCCGCATGCGCCTGTTCCCTTTTTCGGCCTGCCGTTCGAGCTCGATCCCATGCGGCTGACCTCCGCCCCGTCGCGTCGCGTCATTTGGGAAGACGGCATGCACCTGTCGCCGCAACACTTTCAGGCGCAGCGTCGCTATCAGGAAGATCAGGCCACCCACACCGTCGACCTGCTCATTCCCTTTGCCTACGGTGTCTCGGCCATCGCGGTCGACACCGAAGCCCTGCACAACGGTACACTGGCGTTGGTGCATGGGAGGGGCGTCCTGCCCGATGGCACCGTTTTCCACACGCCGGACGCCGATCCGGCGCCAACCCCCATCGCGCTGGCCGATCGATTCTCGCCTACGCGCGACACCCACGTGGTCCATCTGGCGCTGCCGGTGTGGCGCAGTGATGCCAGCAACCTGCAGGATACGGGCACGCTCATCGGCGCGGAGTCGTTGGCCCCCACGGCGCGTTTCCACACCGTCGAACACATCGTGATCGACGAAGCCACCGGCGCCGATCCGTTGCCCGTGCGATTCGCGTCGCGCAACCTGCATTTCCTGCTGGACGAAGAACTGCATGACGACGTCATCGCGATGCCCATCGCGCGCGTGCGCCGCGACGGGCGCGGACAGTTTCAACTCGACGTGGAGTACATCCCGCCCACACTGCAGATCGTCGCCAGCGAGCGGTTGCTCGATCAGCTGCGCCGCACCGTGACGATGCTCGAATCAAAGGGCGGCGCACTGGCCGCGTCGGTCAATGCGGCCCCGAGTGGCGCCGTGGGTGGCGGGGCGGCCTACGTGGGCAACGAACTGGCCACGCGGTGGTTGTTGCACGCGGTGCGCTCCGCCGACGCTCCGCTGCGGCATTTGCTGCTGTCGCGACGTGCGCACCCCGAGCGCGCGTATCTCGAACTGGCGCGGCTGGCGGGCGCACTGTGCACGTTCGCCGTGGGCGCGCATCCGCGCGACATTCCGGCGTACGATCACGACGATCTCACCACGTGTTTTGATGCGCTCGACCGGCAGCTGAGGGCGTTTCTCGACGTCGTGATTTCGGCGCGCGCTGTGGTGATTCCGTTGCAGCGCGTGTCCGAGGTATTGCACTCGGCGGCCGTCACCGATCCGCGCTGCTTCGAGCCCGATGCGCGATGGTTCCTTGCGGTGCGCGCCAGTGTGGGCGCGGCCGAGCTGATCGATCGGGTGCAGCGACTCACCAAAACCTGCGCCAGCAAGTTCGTGCTTGAACTCGTGCGTCGTGCCTTCAACGGTCTTCCCACGGAACACATCCCCACGCCGCCAGCCGGGCTCGCGCCAAAGCCGGACATGACGTATTTCGAACTCCGCATGACCGGCCCCTGTGCGCAGTCGTTGGCCGAGGCGCGTGAAATCGGTGTGTATGTTCCGGACGCGCTGGTTGGTGCGTACGTGGAAGTCGCCATTCTCGTCCCGCAGTAATTCTTCCGAGGATCCAGAAACCGATGAGTGCTTCGTCGTCTGTGGCACCGGCGCGCCTCGCAAACGCCCTGCAGGAGTCGATCACCGCAGTCGTGCGGCTGCGCGCCGAGCGACAGCCGGTGACCGATGCCGGGCAATTTCGCGCCCAGCTGACGCAACTGCTCGCGCGCGCCGAGCAGGATGCCATCGCAATGGGCTTCACGGCGCAGGATGCGCGACTCGCCATCTTTGCGGTGGTTGCGTACCTCGACGAATCGGTGCTCAATGCGCGCATTCCCGCCCTGGCCGACTGGGCGCGACGTCCCCTGCAAGACGAACTGTTTGGCGGACACATGGGCGGAGAATGGTTTTTTCAGCATCTGGATCAACTGCTTGCCCGTGCCGATTCCGACGAGCTGGCCGATCTGCTTGAGGTGCATCAACTCTGCCTGCTGCTGGGCTTTCGCGGCAAATACGGCGCCGGTGATCACGGAGAACTCCACGCCATCTCGGCACGCGTGGGTGAGCGCCTCGCCCGTATGCGCGGCCCGCATGGCGACCTCGCGCCGCACTGGCGGCCGCCAACCGATCGCGTGAACACGAAAGACCCCTGGCTGCGACGACTCACCGTCGCCGCCCTGTCCGGCGCCGCGCTGCTCATCGTGCTCTGGGGCAGCTACGCGCTGCTGCTGCGCAGTGGCAGCAATGACATTCGCGCACTCGCGACTTCCGTGCGTTAACCGCTGAGCCTCGACGATCATCATGGCGACTCGCAAGCCTATCACGCGGTGGCTCATCGCCGCCGCCGTCCTGCTGCTCTTCCTCATCGTGTGGTTCGTGCTCGATCGCACCATGGCGCTCGACACGACGTCGCGATGGGCGTTAGGCATCGGCTTCCTGCTGCTTGGCCTGATCGCTGCGGGCGCGGTGTTGTGGTATCTGCGTCCAATGGACAAGGCGCCGGCGCGCGATCTTGGCGACGACATCCTGCTCACCATTGCCAGTGCGCGGGCCCGTCTGCCGCGACACAGCTTCGGCAATCGCGCCGTCGTCATGGTGGTCGGGACCGAAGGCAGCGGCAAGACGACGCTGGTCGCGCGCTCGGGCGGTGATCCCCAACAGCTGGCCGGTGATCCGGCAGCGAAAGCCAACGATGCGCCCGCGTCGACGAA
>JANMRE010000310.1:0-10057 GCA_031370885.1 Gemmatimonadaceae bacterium | reverse complement strand
GCGCACCACCGCGCCGCTTGGCGCGTCGAGCGTCACGATTCCTGACAGTGCGGCACGAGCCAGCGAGGACGCCGGGAATACCGGTGCGCCAAATACTGGCGTGATGTCTGGTTGCGTGGCACCCGACACAAGCGATTGCGTTGGACCGATCATGTCAACACCGGCCAATTGCGCACTCCAACGCATGGGTGCCGCTTCAGGACCGCTTCCTACGGTGGTATTCGGCGACAGCAGCAGCTTGGTGGAAAGACATGCGGCAGCGAGCTGCGGTCCACAACGCACCAGCCGAAATTGCGCGGACATGGGCGGCTCGATCGCCGCCGACTGCGCATTGAGTAGAGTCCACGATGCCAGCGTCGAGCTGGCGCCGATCGCCACACACCACACGATGGTTTGGCGCGTGACACTCGTCATGACGACCGCCGCAGCGTGACTCGCAGCCGCGTTAAACCCACGGCGAGCATTCCCGTGCGGGTGAGTGGCAGCGCGCGGTATAACGGATAGCCATCGAGAATGGCGCCGGCCGGTGGAGGATACACGTACACCGTGTCGTTCACACAGCCCACGCGCGCCTCCGCCCACTTCATGGACCATCCGCTTTCGATGGCGCACTCATGCAACGACCAGAGTGAATGTCGACGACCGCGCGGTGGTTGAAGCTGCACAACCACCGGTGCGCGCCACATCGCCGGGCCCACCGCAGCGAGTCCGATGGCACCACCGCACCACGTCATGGCCAGTGGCAACCAGACGTCGGCCGGTCCGGGCAGACTGAATATGACACCCGCAATCGCACCGCCCAGCGCCCCCAATGCGAGACTTTCGCCGCTTGACCTCAGGTGCAAGGTTCGCGAGTACATCGAGAGTGCGGTTGCGGCGAATGCCGCCAGCAAGGCCCACGTGGCGATACGCTGAATTACAAAGCCAGGCAACGATTCCGATCTGTGCCACAACAGCCCGTACGTCGCACCCATCAGCGCCGCAACGCCACCCAACAACAGTCCAGCGCCAAAGGCCGGTGGCATCGGTTCGCGTCGATGGCGGGCTCGTCCAACCAGAACACAGGCACCAATGCACGCGCCCATTGTCAGCGCCACGTACTGATCGATTCGGTCGTAAGACGACAGGAGCGCTGAGCTGTCGCGCCATCCGCTCGTGATGGCCCATGCAGCGGCGCCACCGACCCAACCGGTGATCGCCGCCGCTGTCAGGCTTGCCGGGAACACCCTCAATATCTTCATGGATATTCGATCACGACCGTGGGTGCCGTGTCGGCAGCGCCGGCATCGGGCGCCGGCAAACCGATGATCGCCGCAGCAAGGACGATCAGTCCAACCACGCCGCACCCGATGATCACCTTCTCATACACGTCAAGCACGCGACGTGACGGAGGCGCTGCCGGCGGCGCGGGTGGCGGTAATGGCGATGCGGCAGACATGACGAGCTCCTGAATTGCGCGAATGGCGAATATAGCGCTCGGACATTCTATGGGAACAAGCACCCGCACTGCGCGAAGGTGTTTTCGGTACCGCCTTGCTTCCCGCGAGCAGGTGCCACCAAGTTCTGCCCATGCCCGAAATCGCCGCACGTCCACGACTCGCCCTTCGGATCGGTATTACCGGGCACCGATGGCGCGAAGCGCATCAGGCGATGGACGAGCGCCTCGATCGGGATCGGGCCGAACAGGTGTCATCGACGCTGCGAATCGTCCTCGACCGCATTCGTACAGCGGCCGGCGCCGTCCTGACGAATCACACGTCGCTCTTTGCCACGGGCGCACCATCGCTCGCCCTGATCAGTGCGCTCGCGGAAGGCTCGGACGAGCTCGCCGCTACAGTGGCTGTCGAACCAACGTCTGGCTTTGTCCTCGATATTATCGCGCCCTACGACCTTGCGACGTTCGCGGAACGCTGCGCACCGGGCACACCCACGCGGGCACTCTGGGACGCCGCCAGGGCTCGTCTGGTGCTCGATGGACAGCCTTTGGCGGACGAGCCCGACACCGGCGAAAGTCGTGTTCGGCACGAGGCAACGCTCGTCGAGACCAATCGTCGCCTCGTGTGGAACTGCGATCTCATGATCGCCGTGTGGGATGGACATGAGGCACGCGGTGAGGCAGGAACCGCCAACGTCATCAGCCGTGCGCGAGCCGATGGCCTTCCCGTAATTCACCTGCACGCCAACGATCCAACCCGCGTTTCCCTGCTGGACGCCACTGGAGCGCCCGTGGCAACGACCAATGTGTGGGTCGCCATCGATGAGGTCGTGACGCGCTTGCTCGACGCGCCCGATGGGTCCGATATGATGCACGACTACGTCATGGAATCGCCGCCCGGAGTCATCGTGCGCCAGATTGGCGCCCGGGTGTACGGCATTGTTCAGCGGGTGCTGGCCGGTGCCGGCACCGCAACACGTCTGAGCGCGATTCCGCGGTCGCTCAACGCGGTCGCGATTCCCTGGCGCCGCATTGCCGCGGCTCCAACCATGAGCGCCCGGCGCAGCGCACTGATCGATCCGGCGTTTCGGCGAGCCGACTATTTCGCATCGGCCTATGGCGCCCGGCACCGTTCCACATTCGCCACCATTCTGACTTTCGCGCCATTCGCCGTGGTGTGCGCGTGGGTGGGCAGTGTTGTCGAAGACCGTTACAAGATGATCTTCGCGATCTCGGAGCTGCTGCTGCTGAGCACACTCGTCGCGCTGTTCGTACGCAGTCGAGAACTTCGCTTTCACGGAAAGTGGTTGGACTATCGTTTGCTGGCCGAACGCCTGCGACATCTGGGGTTCTTGTGGCCACTGGGTCGCACCTCACCGGTCATACGTGTGCCCACGCACGCCGTGCTCACTGATCCTCGGCCGGCCTGGGTCAACTGGTGGTATCGTGCGTTGGTGCGCGAAGCGGGAGTGGCGCCAATGCATCTCGATGCATCAACCGTGCGCGCATTGGCTGAGCAGATCGAACATGACCTGATTGACGCGCAGCTGCACTACAACCGCGCGGCACACACCCTCGCTCACCAGGCCGCACATCGGTTGCACCTGTTACCCTGGATTCCATTGCTGCTGGCGTTTGCTGCAGCGCTGGCGCATGTGCTCGAGCATCTGCATGTACTGCACCTCTCTCCGGCCACCGTGACCATGCTGACCGGGTTCGGTATTCTCGGTCCGGCCTTCGCCGCCGCCCTGCACGGCTTTGCCAGTCAGACCGGTTACCAGGATATCGGCATCCGGACGGAAGCCAGTGCGCAACAACTCGAGCGTTTTTCGCAGCGGCTGGCGCAGCTCGACCTCAATAAGCCGTTGGCCAGCCAGGCATTGGGAGAGCTCGCCCTGTCGGTGGCTGATGTCATGGGCGAAGATCTGGCAGGCTGGCGCGTGGATTACCTTGCCCGGCCCGTGAATCCCCCGGGTTGATGTTCCGTCTCTGGCGTTCTTGAGCGTTCCGCGCATGCCCCGTCGCAAGAAGATCTTCCTGAGCTATCGGCGCGGTGATACAGCGGGTCACGTGGGCCGCCTGCACGACGAACTCGTTCGCGTGTTCGGGGCAAATCGTGTGTTCATGGATGTTGGCGGTATCGCGCCGGGGGAGGATTTTGTCGGTGTCCTTAAACAACGACTCGCCGAGTCCGTCGTGGTTTTGGTGGCGATAGGTCCGCGCTGGGTTGGGATCAACGACGACGGTTCGCGACGGATTGACGACCCCAACGACTTCGTTCGACTCGAAGTGATCACGGCACTGGCCGATCTGAAGACCCGCGTGATTCCCGTGTTGTGCGAGGGTGCGAAGATGCCCCGCGAGGCATCGCTGCCACCGGCGCTGGCGCTGCTCATGCGTCGGCAGGCCTTTGAATTAAGCGACGGACGCTGGCGTCAGGATGTGCAATCGCTGTTCGATGCCGTAAAGCTGTCCGTGCCGATCGCAGGTCGCGCGAGGCGCGCGTTGGTGCGCGCCGCCGTCGCGCTGCTGCTGCTGGTGTCTGTTGCCGTCGGAGCAACGTATACGATTCGCGCGCTGGCGCAGCGCTTTGCCGCCGACGCCGCCAAACCGGGCAATCAGAAAGCGTCGGTCGCAACTGATGGTGCATCGCGTAGTAGCGCAGTGCGCCGGCGCGTCGGACAAACCGATACACCGATGCCCACGGCGCCACCACCGCGCATCCTGCCCTCGAACGTACTGAGCACGGTAGCCACACAGCTCGCGCGTGCGCGGCGCGAATGGGTGAGCGACGCCACCGTGACGTCCATTGAGATCAACTGTTCCTCGGGACGGGACGGCGCCTGTCCGCTGCGCATTCGCATGTCCTCCGCCAGCCGATTCGCCAGTCTCGACGCGTCACGCGAGTCAAATGACGATCCATGGAGCTATCGACAAAACGGTGGTGCGAGCCGCACGCCACCGCTCTCTCTCGAGATCATCGAGTTTGACCGCATTCTCACGGCCATGCGAGCCGACGGCATCACCAGCGATCTCGATCGCGCGAAGCTCGAGCAAGTAGAGCTGCAAAACGGCTCCGTCTCGCCGCGTTGGACCATCTGGCCACGTGATCGACAGCAGGCCGGTCGGGAAGGACGCCTCTGTTACCAACCGCAAAGTGGGACACGGGTAGATTGTCGCACCGGCCGGTAGTCGGCCGGTGCGACGCACACAGTCCCTCTGACTTACTCGCGCATCCAATGACAGGAATACCCACCGGGATTCTTCTGCAGATAGTCCTGGTGATACTCCTCGCCGCGATACCATGTGGTGGCCTCGACAATGTCTGTCGTGATCTCACGCGACCACTTTCCGGACGCGTCCACACGCGCTTTCACCCGTTCGGCGGTTTCCTGCTGCTCCGCTGAGCTGAAAAAGATCGCCGACCGATACTGCGTACCCGTGTCATTCCCCTGTCGATTTTTCGTGGTTGGGTCGTGCAGTTTGAAAAACCAGTCTTCCAGCAGCGTTTCGTACGTGAGCACCGACGGATCGAATGTGATGCGCACCGCCTCCGCGTGGCCCGACTTGCTGTCGTGCGTGTCGTGGTAGGTCGGATTCGGCAGCCAGCCACCGGTGTAACCAACCTCCGTGGCCAGTACCCCCGGCACGGCGCGCAAAATCTCTTCGACACCCCAAAAACAGCCACCCGCCAGCAGCGCAACTTCGGTTCGCGGTGCCACCTGGTCAGTGTCGCTCATTTTGCACTCGGTCCGTCAAACAGTGTCCGAAACTCACCATAGCCCGACTGTTCCAACTCGGCCACCGGGATAAAGCGCAGCGAGGCGGAGTTGATGCAGTAGCGCAGCCCACCATCGGCGCGCGGACCGTCGGGAAAGACATGGCCTAAATGCGAGTCGCCATGACGCGAACGCACCTCGATCCGTCGCATGCCGTGCGAACTGTCCACCTTTTCCTCAACGTTGGGCGCGACCGGCCGCGTAAAGCTGGGCCATCCGCTTCCGGAGTCGAACTTGTCGGTTGAGGCGAAGAGTGGCTCGCCGGTAACCACGTCCACATAAAGCCCCGCGTCGTGGTTGTCCCAGTACGCATTGCGAAATGGCGGTTCGGTGCCGCACTGCTGTGTGACGGCGTATTGCTCGGGCGTCAAATTCCGCGCGAGCTCATCGGACGAAGGCTTGGTGTAGTCGGGCATGGCGGTCGATTGCTCCTGGTAACGGTTGGGATGTCCACCACAAATCAATAATCCTCTGATACCCGCGCGGGTTCCATCCCTGCATCTTACTCACCATGACCTCCCTCGCATTTCTCGGAACAGGCCTGCTGGGCTCGGCCTTTGTCGAAGCCGCTTCCACGCGCGGCGACTCCATCACCGTGTGGAACCGTACCGCCCACAAGGCCCAGGCCCTGGCGCGGTTTGGCGTATCGGTTGCCGACACGCCTGCCGCCGCAGTGCGCGGCGTGACTCGTGTGCACCTCGTACTCAGGGACGATGCCGTCGTGGAGGAGGTGATTGCGGCACTCCGACCGGGGCTGTCGCCCGAGGCCATCATTGTCGACCACACCACGACACAGCCGACACTCACGGCCGAGCGAGCATGGCGATTGAATGCGGACGGGGTTCGCTATCTGCACTGTCCTGTCTTCATCGGGCCCGCGGCGGCGCGAAAGGGGGAGGGGTCGATTCTCGCGGCAGGCCCTGCGGCGTTGTTTGAGGTCGTGAAGCCCGCACTTGAGCGCATGGCCAGAACGGTATACTACCTCGGGGACCGTCCCGATCTGGCTGCCGTATACAAACTGTTTGGCAACGCGTTCATCATTGGGGTGAGCGCACTGGTGGCCGATGTTTTCTCGATCGCTGCCAGCGCGGGTGTGCAACCGTTGGATTCGCTGAACGTGCTGGAGTTCGTTAATCCCTTCACCACCATCGCAGGTCGCGGGCGCAACATGGCCGCCGGCAACTATTCCGCAAGTTTCGAGCTGGCGATGGCGCGCAAGGATGTGCGCTTGATGATGGAAACGGCGGGGTTGTTGCCCCTGTCGGCGCTGCCCGGCATTGCTTCGCGAATGGATGCCCTCATCGCCGAAGGACATGGCAGCGACGATTTGTCCGTGCTGGGCAAGGCGGCGATTGGACGGTGATCAGGAAATCGTCGATGCAAACGGTCGCGCGCCAAGCGCCGCGTCAGACGTTTTCCGCAGCGCTCGCGATTGCTCTTGTCGGGATGACCACCGGTTGTGCCTCGGCGCCCGCGACCGCGGCCTCTCCAACAGCAACCGCGCGCGCTGACCTTGGCATCGTCGACACGCGCATCGGCACCGGTTCACGGGCTGCGGCGCGGCAGTGTCTGTATGTGCACTATGTCGGCGCGCTGGCCGATGGACGCACGTTCGAATCATCGCGCACACCGTCGCCCAGCGGACAGATGTCACCGCCAATCGCATTCGAGTTGGGTGTCGGCAGTGTGATGCCTGGTTGGGAGAAGGGACTCGTGGCCATGCAGGTGGGGGGCACGCGACGCCTGTTCGTTCCGTACGCAATGGCGTACGGCGCCAGCGGCCGACCACCGTCAATTCCACCACGCACCGATCTGGTGTTCGACATCGAACTCGTCGCAGTTGCTCCGCCGCTGCCGACATCCAGCAACGCACCGCGCGCCGAAACAGCCCGCACGTGTCCGGCATGGACACCGGAGAGATTCTATGACGAAGGCTCGCACTCAACCTATCGCCGCAGCATACTTGCGAAGGACAAATAGGAATTTCAGAGATATGGCCATCCTGGAATCCGAAGTCACATCCCACCTCACACCCGGCCGTAGACTTGCTCAAAGTGTTGGCGGCTGGAGGTCAACTCGGCGTTACGCTGGCGCGACGATACTTGTACCAATGTTCCTTTTGGGCACTTTGCGACCTTCGCGGTTGAATTGGTTTGGTATTTCTCTACGGCGGAGTTCGCGGCGGACCCGTTGTGACGTGACAGCGGGCACCTCAACGAACTCCATGTAGTTGACTACTTGTGGAATCGATCGCGCAATGCCTTCCCCTGCGCCCCCTGCGACCCCTGCGGTTCAAGAATTTCTTGGCGTCCCTCCTCCATCACGCTGAACCGCAGGGTCGCGGCGGGGGAACGTGTGAGCCGAGCGCACTGACAACTCCATGCCAAATCAGGTTTGCATTGTTTTGAGTTCAACCATGTGATGGCTTGACCACGCGAAATGAAAAACGCAGTTCCACCTGCTGTCGAACCGGCACGTTGTTGCGTCTGGCCGGTCGAAATTTCATGCGCGGCAAAACGTCTCGCACGGCAGCGGCGAAAAGCGGGTGGGTGGCCTCCAGCGCGATAAAGCTCGAGACGTCAGGACGGCCGTTGGTATCGACCACAAACGTGGCCAGGATCGAGCCTTCAATACCCTTGGCCATCAACGATGCTGGATACCTCGGCGCTTCGCTGTCGGGGTCGCGCGATGCCGCCGAGTCGACCTCCACTTCCGAGAACACCTCGGACGCCTCCTCGACATGCGCTTCCGACGCAACACTGGTGTCACCACCGCCAACTTTTTCGGCGAGCGCGAGCTCCATCACTTTTTCGGAGGCCACGGGCGTCACGCCGACGTCGCGCTGCGGCAGCGGCGTGGCCGCGCCACCGAGTGCCGCGTAGCTCACTTGCTCCTGCACGGGGCGGGGCTGCAGTTGCATCAGCGGCGCAAGGAATGACGGTCGGTCCGACAGCGGTTCCTCCGACGGCGCGCTCACGCGGGACAGCCCGAATGCCACAGCGCACACCGCAACCACTTGCGCCACGATACTGGCGCCGAATGCCACCCGGTGGTTCAGCGAACGCGCGCGACCCGACTCGAGCAGGGTGAACGGAACGCGACGAGCGATGGGCGCGATTGGCATGCGCATGAGTGTGGTGCGGGAACGGCACCCGCGAACCGCGTTTGTGTTGAAACGCGCGATACAAGGGGCAAGGCGAGCGCCGCGCAACCGGGTTCGACGGGCGCGCGCCCCTGCGCATTCAAGTTCGGGAGCGCGCGTACCGGCGGCAAGTACCGTTCGCCACGCTTGTGACGCGGCCCGGAACAATCTGCGCGATTGCGCGGCAGAATCGACGATGGCGTGCGGGCTGCGCCCGAAGCGATGAAAGCGATGCGCCAACGGGCCGCGCCGGATTGCGATCAAGCGCTACCTGTGCCGCCCGTTGCAGTGCTCTCACGTCCGACTCCACCACCGCTGTCCCGGGAATCGTGGCGGGCAACTGCCCGGGCCGAATTCCGAGCGTACGTTCCAACAGCACGAGCGCTGCGAGATACGTGCCCCGAACGCTGGGGTGCAATCCATCGGCGCTGTACAGTGCGGACAAGTCGCCGAACGCGGTCCATGCATCGCCGGCTGGTGCGAATAGTCCGCCAATCGCCACCGCCGCGTCTCGATACGATTGGAGCACAGCGGGGAAATCACCCGCCCGCGACGTGGTCGGCCACACCATCAACATCACCGGCTCGGCACCGGCGGACCGGATCGCTGAAGCGAACTGTGTAGCCCATGTGCGCAAGTTCACCTGACTCGCCGCTAAGGCCGACGACCCCTGCTGCATCACAACGAACTCCCACGTGTTTGGGCCAAGCGCACGGCGCGCGGTCCCTTCAGCCCAATGATCCTCGAGCGCAAAGTCGGGAAACGCCACCGACGCCGCCTCAACCGTGGTGTTGCCCGCCAACCGCGCCAAAGCGATGTACATCCCTGGCAGGTTGTTGCTGTAGGTCAGTGAATTGCCGACGAACAACACTCGGGTACCGCCGGGAGCAAATGCCGGGCCTGTTGGCGCATTCCCGTGGCACCCGCTCACCAGCGAGAGCGCGCTGATCAGCGAAACAAGGTAGGAGGTGAGTGCATGCATACGTGTACGGTACTCACCGGCACCCCGTGATGCCCTGACAAACGGATGGAACGGGTGTTGTTGACGACCCGCGGTGTTCAGGCCGTGGTGAAGCGTGCCTTAGCGAACGACCGCCCTCGGCTGTGGAAGCGCAACGGGAACCGCGAAAGTGGCCAGCATGCTGCTGACAAAGGCGGCGACAGGGACGAACTTCAGCATGGATCAGCCTCGGACAAAATCGCAAAGTCGAAAGGGTGTCGTCTGGTTCAACGCAGACGCATCGCGTAGCGTTGCTCCATCAACCTCTGCTTTGGGGACTGAATGTTGAACCCGGAAGACTGGACGTCTCCCGTCTCCCATCTCCCGTCTTCCGTCTTTTCGGTCCACTCACCAGGGAATTCTCACATGCGCATCACCCCCGTCATTCGAACGCTGGCCGCCAGCGCACTGCTCTGGAACAGCGTAGCACGCGCGCAGTCAACGGCGCCCATCGTTGGACGCTGGGACCTGACCGTGCAGGGACCCGACGGTCCGTACCCGTCGTGGGTTGAAGTCACCCTGTCGGGCAGTAGAACACTGGTGGGGCGATTTGTCGCAGGCGGCGGAAGCGCCCGACCGATTGCCCACGTGGAGTTTGCCAACGGCACCATGCGCTTCGCCATTCCGCCACAGTGGGAGCGGGAGAACCCTGATCTCACGTTCGAGGCCACGCTCGCCGGAGATGCCCTCTCAGGCACGGT
>JANMRE010000304.1:0-2425 GCA_031370885.1 Gemmatimonadaceae bacterium | reverse complement strand
GCGGCGGCGGCATGGCACGGGTGTTCGTGGCCGAGGAAACGGCGCTGGGTCGTAGGGTCGTGATCAAGGTGCTCCCGCCGGAGACCGCGGCGCAGGTGTCGTTGGAACGGTTCAGGCGCGAGATCCTGCTCGCCGCGCGGCTGCAGCATCCGCACATCGTGCCGCTGCTCTCGTCGGGCGAGTCGAACGGGCTGCCGTACTTCACGATGCCGTTCGTGGAGGGGGAGTCGTTGCGCGTGCGGCTCGCGCGGCATGGCGAGTTGCCGGTGCATGACGCGATGCGCATGCTGCGCGAGATCGCGAGTGCGTTGGCTTATGCGCATGAGCGCGGCATCGTGCACCGCGACATCAAGCCCGACAACGTGCTGCTCTCGGGCGGGATCGCGATGGTCACCGACTTCGGCGTCGCGAAGGTCGAGCAAGTGATTCAGCGCATGCTCAAAGGTGCCGTGCAGCAGTTGGCGCGCGAGGTCGACGCTCAAGAACTGGGGGTTGGTATCGAGGGACTTGTAGCGGGCCATGGCGGGCTCTCGACAGTGAGTCGAAACGGCAACAGATTCGATACACCGAGCAACCGCCACCACCCATCGAGTTCCGTTTCCACATCGGCGGCGTTCGCGGTTCATCCTGCAACCTCGTAATGCCGCAACCCACTTCCGCTTGAAGTCGAACCGACGCTAACCGAGAGGAAGCCCATCATGCCCAAGACCGCAGCGGCGAAGAAGCCAACGCGCACCAAGCCCATCCCGCAATGCGACGGCAGCGTGAGTCGTTGAGCGATCGCGCCTTGCTCCTACGGCGTCTCTTGGATAGACGATGGTCTCGCGCCACGGCTATTGCGGTGGCGTGCTCAGTCTTTCTTGCCGGCGCGCTCTTTCTCGTTAAGACGCCGCACCTGTCGCTCGCGTTCAACAGCGCGTTCGTCGTTTGCTTTCTCGCCGTCACGTATTGCTATGTGCGCAATCAATTTGCGCTGCGAATCCCGCTGTCGTTGATGATACTCGTCGTGGTCGCACTTGAAGTCGACGCACTCGGCAACTTTTTCCATTTGTACGGCACAATGGTGGGCCCGATTCGCTTCGATGAACTCGCGCACTTGCTCGTACAGACACTCGCGACGCCACTGGTCATCTGGATCGCACGTGAGTGGTGCGATAGAGCCGGGCTTCGCGTGCCACTGGGTCTTTCGTCGTTCTGCGCCGCCAGCGCGATGTTTAGTCTGTCCGCGTTCTACGAGGTGCTTGAATTATGGGACGAACTCGTCTTTGGAGGACAGCGCATTTGGAGTCTCCATGACACCGCCGAAGACTTGCAGTGGGACCTCTGCGGAATTGTCCTTGGTGTAATACTCGCCAAACTCGTGCTCCGGCTGAACTCGGCGCGCTCCGCGCTCGCATAGCGAGGGGAATCGCAGCGCGACCTGCCGATCCGTCGCTATACACATTGTGCGCGGCCAGCGTGATTTGCGAAAACACATCGATGCGAATGACACCTTGCCGCTGACGTCGGTTCCCTGCGCAAGTACCCGTGCGAATGCGCCGAAGCGGCGCGGCGCATTGAGATGCAGTGGCAGACCTCGACAGGTAGCGCGGCATAACGAAGTAAAGATTCGTGCCGCGTGCAGCCGCGGCGCAATCTGGGTATTGAACGCACTCCGCCGGTGCGAGGTCGAGTCGATCTGGCCTCGTGGACTGTCAATCGAGCGGCGCTGACTTCAAGGACCGGAATTATCCGGGCGCTCGCGATCGTCGAGAGCGCGCGACAAGACGGAGCGCGCCGCGGCCACACACCGGAGGCGCACCGCCGGGATCGCGAGGAGGCGCACGTCGGCGACACCCGTCGTTTCGCCGTCTCCGCCCGAGCGCGCAACCGGTGCGTCGTCGGGCTCGCTGGCGATTCCTGCGTCGCGCGCGAACGATGGTTGGTGATTGCCAAGTTGCGTGACGGCAGCGAGCGGCCGAGTGACCACGCGTACACCGTGAAAGTTCTGTCCGTCGTGCAGATCCTCAGAGAGCACCGTAACACTCCCTGCGGCACGGGCGGACTCGATGATCGTCGCATCCCAGCAGCTGACCTGCCCGAGAGCACGACGTCGGATTCGCGGAGAATCTCGCGCGCCGGGGCGAGCGTCCTCGTTTCGGCGAAATCCGTGCTGATCGAGTACAGCAGTACGTTGATGTCACCGAAGTGCATCGCGGTCGTGCACGGCACCGCGTGTCCTACGCTGGCTGGCCGATATGCCGCTCGCGCCCGCCTGAATGCCATCGAGAATCTCCTCCTGCAGGTCGACGCGTCGCCGAAACTCGCTTCCCTGTGCCACGATCCGGATCAAATACTCCCGGACCAGCGCCGACACAGACGTGCGCGCTTCAGCCGCCATAATTCTGGCAGCATGGTACACCTCGTCTGGCACGGAAACCGTGAT
>JANMRE010000293.1:0-5190 GCA_031370885.1 Gemmatimonadaceae bacterium | reverse complement strand
GTCGGAAGTGTCGGGTGATGCGAACGACGTGCGTGGAGTCTAAGCGTTACTCCGGCCCCGCCGCACAGCCTACAGGTAGTGCTCGTGATACCTTGACACCGTCTCCTCGCGGAATACCTTCCCGTCTTGACCGAATGGCCCCGCGCTCCAGGTGCGGGGCCTTCCGTTTCGCAGCATTCAGGTCAAGAATCCGGACATTGGGGCTGTAGCTCAGCTGGGAGAGCGCTGCATTCGCATTGCAGAGGTCAGGGGTTCGAGCCCCCTCAGCTCCATATATCAATTTCGGGTCGTTTTTTCGGTAGAAACGAGATTGTGACCCACGGGAACCTTTATTCGTTGTATGTTGTAGTAGGATTGAGCCCGCCGCTGTTCGGTAGGACGGAGAGTTCCAATGTCAGCGCGCGTGGCACCTGTTCGAAGACCCCCGAGGGCTCAGCCCGGCGGGGGTTTTCCCGTTCGGGGGGTGATGATGCCGAATCAGTTTTGTGACTGAAAGTCCGCGCGCAGAGCGGCGAACGCTTCGGCAAGGAACCGGTTCTCCTCTTCTTCCACCACGCCGGCAAAATCGCTCATCGCGGTGAAGCCCAGGTTGCCGAAGAATCGCATGATGGCGCTTTCCCGCACGGCCAGCACGAGAGAGCGCTCGAGTACGGTATGTCGGTCGCCCTCGCGCACCAGACCGATTCGAAACTGCACACCGTTTCCTTCAAACGGTCGTTGAAGCGGCGCATTCAGCAGTTGCTCGGCGAGCAGCGGCAAATCCCATTTCGGTTCCCTCGTGAAGCGCATGGCCCACCCACGCTCGGTGAGTGTGTGCACATGGACGAACTCGCCAACGAGGTCCGACGCACCCACCGTGAACACGGAAATTTTGGCCGACACGTCCACGTGCAGCACGAGCGTATCGGGCATGCGGCGCGCAGCACCGGCGAGTGGTTGCAACTCGCCGTCGTGAGTGCGAAAGCGGAGCACCAGCCGCGACTTGTTGGCCTGTGCGTCGAACCAGTCGGCACCGCTGCGATCGCTCAGTACATACCGGTATCGCGCCGGCGCGAGGTATTTGCGCACATACTTCGCCAAGGCGGGGAAGCTCTCCTTCAGCCGCGCGTCGGAGGTGAGAATGTGCAATGCCACCAGAGTGGAACCATCCGACTGCGCAACGGTGTTCACCGAATCGAGCGAAAACATGCGACCCATCGCGGCGGCCGTGCGCGGGAACGCGCGTCGAGAGTCGGCGCGTACGGCAGCGGACGGGCGTTCGGAGGACACGAATAACGCGCGCGCGATGGCACTCGCGCGCTCGGGTGCCACGGTTCCCACCGCATTCTGCACGGTGGTCGTCCACTGCCAATCGCCGTCGTGGTCGAGTTGGACGAGGCCAATGAAATGTCGCGAATCGCCGGTGCGCACCGGCGCCGGGACGCGAGGTCGGGCCGTGAACGTGTATTCACCATTGATCAGCGCGCCGGTCAGCTCGAGATCGCGCTCGACGGCACTTCGCACGGTGCGCATTCCTGTCCAGAGCGCCGTATCATAGGCCAGCTTCGAGGGCGACAGCGCATGGCGCGCAATCCGCAGTCGCGCGTGCAGAAACTTCGGAGTCCGCACGACACGGGTGAACCGTTGCTCCAACGCGGACGCGAATGCGTCGGCATTCGCGCGCGCCGAAACGACGTCGGTTCCGAACGCGGTGGTTGCGGCTTGACAGCCAGGAAGGGTGAGGAGCAGGCCAATCACCACGGAACGGCGCAGCGCCGAAGGCACACAGGACATGAAAGGAGAATAAATTGTGGTTAGCTTTCGCGAAATCTCCCTCCATACACCAACGTGGCCAATACCATTCCAACTGAATCCAGCGGTGATGCGCCCGCGACGCGACGAGACTTTATTCGCGAGCTCGTGGCAGAAGACGTCGCCACGGGCCGCTTCGGCCGCAGGCCAACCACGCGCTTTCCGCCCGAACCCAACGGGTTCCTGCACATGGGGCACGCCAAGTCCATCTGTCTGAATTTCGGCATTGCGCAGGAGTTCGGCGGCACCTGCAACTTGCGTTTCGACGACACCAACCCCTTCACGGAAGACGTGAAGTACGTCGAGTCGATCAAGCGCGACGTGCAGTGGCTGGGGTTTCAGTGGGACAACGAGTACTACGCCAGCGACTATTTCGAGCAGTTGTACGATGTGGCCGAGTCGCTCGTGATGAAAGGCAAGGCGTACGTCGATTCGCAAACCGAGGAGCAGATTCGCGAAGGGCGGGGCACCGTCACGTCGCCAGGAACGCCGAGTCCCGATCGGACGCGCACTGCGACCGAAAATCTGGACCTGCTTCGTCGCATGCGGGCCGGCGAATTCCCCGATGGCGCACATGTGCTGCGGGCAAAGATCGACCTGGCGCATCCGAACATGATCATGCGCGATCCGTTGTTGCTGCGCATTCGTCACGCGCATCACTATCGACGCGGCAACGACTGGTGCATCTACCCCCTGTATGATTTTGCGCATGGGTTGAGCGACGCCATCGAAGGGATTACCCGTTCGTTGTGCACGCTGGAGTTCAAGGACAACCGGGAGATCTACGACTGGTTGGTGAGCGAAGCCGGCATCGAGCACCCGCCGCGTCAGATGGAGTTCGCGCGGCTGGAGCTGGACTACACAGTGCTCAGCAAACGCAAGTTGCTGCGCTTGGTGAATGACGCCCACGTGAGCGGATGGGATGATCCGCGCCTGCCCACCATTGCCGGACTGCGTCGACGTGGTGTACGCCCCGAAGCCATTCGCGCCTTCGCCGACGTGATTGGCGTGGCGCGCAACGATGCACGGGTGGAGATCGCCACGTTCGAGCATGCCGTGCGCGACGACCTCAACGCCGAAGTGCCGCGCGTGCTGTGTGTGCTCAATCCGCTCAAGGTGGTGCTCACCAATTATCCCGAGGGGCAGGTGGAGGACATGGTGGCGGCGAGCTATCCACCCGACTGTGCACGGAGCGGCACGCGGATGGTGCCGTTTTCGCGCGAGTTGTGGGTGGATCGTGATGACTTCATGGAAGATCCGCCCAGGAAGTTTTATCGACTGTCGCCGGGTCGCGAAGTTCGGTTGCGGTTTGGGTATCTGATCACCTGTCAGGAGGTCGTGAAGAATGACGCGGGCGAGGTGATCGAACTGCGTTGCACATATGATCCCGCCACCCGCAGCGGTCAGGCGCCGGATGGTCGGAAGGTGCAGGGCACGATCCATTGGGTGTCTGCGGCGCGCGCACTCGATTGTGAAGTGCGACTGTATGATCGCCTGTTTTCGCAGCCCGATCCTGATGATGTGCCCGAGGGACAGGACTTCATTTCGGCGCTCAATCCGAATTCGCTGGTAGTGGTGAGCGATGCGAAGATCGAGCCGAGTGTGGCCGGTGATCCGATTGGCAGTCGGTATCAGTTTGAGCGAACCGGCTACTTCATGAGCGAGGTGGAGTCGTCAACGAAGGAGCGGTTGGTATTCAACCGGATTGTGGCGTTGCGTGACAGTTGGGCGAAGGAACTCAGAAAGGGTTGACGCGTTGTGGTGATCGCGGGTGCAATGCGAGGGTGACGAGGATTCGTCACCCTCGCCCCATTGTGAGGAATGAGGGCTTGCCAACCGACGCCGAGGCCGAGCAGACTATGGGTATGCCAATCGCGAAGGAACGCGTGTGGACGGTCGAGGAAGTCTGGGCATTGCCGGACGATCCGCATCACCGGTATGAGGTGGTGGACGGAGAACTGCTGGTGAGTCCCAGTCCGTCGCTGTCGCATCAGGTGGCGGTAGTGTGGCTCGTCCGCATGCTGGATGATTACGCCCGCGCTCAACGCATTGGCATCGCGGTGGCGGCACCGAGCGATGTCGTGCTGGATCCGAAAACCATCGTGCAGCCTGACGTCTACGTGCTGCCATTCGAGAATGGACGCCGGGTGGCGGATGCACACCCGAAGCCGACGCCGTTGCTTGTCGTCGAGGTGTCGTCACCCTCAACGGCGCGATTCGATCGACTGGTAAAGCGGCCGCGCTATCAGCGTGCGGGTGTTGAAAACTGGATTGTGGACCTCGACTCGCGACTGGTGGAACGATGGACGCCGGACGCGGCGCGTCCAGAGATCTGCCTGGAATACGTCAAATGGTTCCCCGAAGGCTCCTCCGCACCATTCCTGTTGGATGTCGAGGCGATGATGCGATGCATTCTCGACGACAACCCTCTTTAGCGCACTTGGCGCAACGCGATGATGGACGCAGCAACGCGAGGGTGACGAGGATTCGTCACCCTCGCGCCATTGTGAGGCATGAGGGCTTGCCAACCGACGCCGAGGCCGAGCAGACTATGGGTATGCCAATCGCTCAGAAGCAGCATTGGACCGTTGAGGAGGTGTGGGCAATACCGGAGATGCCCGGCGAGCGCTACGAGGTGGTCGACGGTGTGCTGCTGGTGAGCCCCGCGCCCTCGCGTGTACATCAGCGCGCCGTTCGTGTGCTGTTGGAACTGCTTCAGCGGTACGTGCGGGAGACGAACGTCGGTGAGGCGCTGCCAGCGCCGTTCGATGTGGTACTGGCCGATGACACGCTGGTGCAACCGGATGTGTGCGTGCTGCCGCCGCTCCGTGATCGCGCGCTTCCGGATGATCCCCGCACGCGGCCGCTTCCGCTGCTCGCCGTGGAGGTACTCTCGCCCTCGACGGCCCGCCATGACCGGATTGTCAAGCGTCCGCGCTATCAGCGCACGGGAGTAGAAGGCTGGATTGTAGACATCGACTCGCGACTGGTAGAGCGATGGACGTCGGATACGGTGCGTCCGGAGATCTGCAGCACCTCTATCGAATGGCATCCCATCAACGCATCAGTCCCGCTCATCATCGATCTGGTGGCTGTGTTTCGGGAGATCGTCGGCGACTCGGCGTGATGGTCGCGTGGGCGCTGTCTGAGGCGTCGGTTTGCCCTACCATCGGGGCGTGGCCTGCCTATATTTGACCGTTCACCGTCGGCAGGTGCCGGAACGGCGGTGTGATGCCCCTTAGCTCAACTGGCAGAGCGTCTGACTCTGAATCAGAAGGTTCCAGGTTCGAAACCTGGAGGGGCAATTCTGCAACATATGGAAGATCAATTACTTAGACTCGGCTTGTTGCCGGGGCTTCGTGGTAGAAATGCGAACCGGAAGAACACCGGAAGATAAGG
>JANMRE010000221.1:0-16857 GCA_031370885.1 Gemmatimonadaceae bacterium | reverse complement strand
ACTCGCGGGCACCATCACGGGTGACGACGTGCGACACTTGCATTGGCTCAAGGAGCGGCTCGGCGATCAACTGATCGATGCCATCGTCGTGCATACAGGTCCTGCGGCATACCGTCGTGATGATGGCATCGGCGTCGTGCCCGCGGCCATGCTGGTACCATGACATCCGGTCGTCCGGGTCCGTCAGTTCCGGAGGGGACAGCTACCGCGCGAATCATCAGGAATCGGCGTCCATCCGGCGAGACCGCATATTGCTGGTGCGAGGTACGCGATGCGTATGGGCCAATCGGAAATAGCATCCGACGGGAGCCTGGCACAAACGCGCGTCCTGTCGTGACGTCCATGACCATCTGAGCGTTCGTCGTGCCCGCCACGCGATAAAACAGCTCGTTTCCGGAATGCGCCCAAACCGGCTCCTGCCCGCCTTGCGCAGAGATCTGCCATCGGCCGTCGGCGGTATTTGGAAACGGGCGCACGTACACCTCGGCTGTGCCCGATTCGGTAGAGACATACGCGAGCCATCGGCCGTCCGGTGATAGCGTCGGCGATGTTTCATCGGCCGACGTCGCCGCGAGCGCGATTGACGAATCCGAACCGACACGCCGCGCATACAGGTCTCGTTCGCCAACATTACTTCCGGTCCGGTAGATCACCCACGCGCCATCCTGAGAAAGCACTACTTCTTCAACAGGGCGCTGTTCGTCCAGCAAGAGCGTTTCCGGCCGACTCCCATCCGCGAGACGTTGATAGAGATCGGTGCTGTTCCTTTGTTCAGAGACGTACGCGACGGACCGGCCATCGGGACTCCATGCAGGCCTGGTATTGTTCGGCCCCTTCATGGTGAGCTTCGTTAGTGCTCCGCCATCGAGGTCCCTGACCCAGATCTGCGACGTCGGTTGGACGGTGCTCACTGCAAGGCGTTTACCGTCGCGCGACAGCGCCGGATCGCCAATCAGGCCAATCCAATTGGTGGCCACTCGCGTCGCCACACCATCACGCGCTACCCATACCGGCTCCAACGTTCCGGACAACCCAACCCGTCCGACCACGTACCACAGTATTCCGGTGGCGGACAGCGTGAGATCCACAGCCCCACCAGCCCGGCGAACCCCCACGCCATGGGCCAGTGCGACCGGCTCGCCAGTAACTACCATCTTGTCTTGGTCAAATGGCACACCCATCAACGCGCCTTCGGACGTCACGTACACCGGATGCCCTGACCGCGCATATCGGCCAAAGATGCCGCGGACCAGCGGCCGATGGACTCCGGTGGCCAGATCGAGCACGGCGATTTCGTCTGTCGCACCGCCCATGGCTCCCGGACCGCTGCGGCTTGCCGTCATGATCACGCCTCGGCCGTTCGGCAGCACGTCGGGCCAGGAGTGCTGCAGTTCGCCCCGCGCGGAGTCCACACGTCCAATGGACTCAGCGCGTCCACCTGCCTCAGGGACACGCATCAGAGGCCCAAGGCCAAGCCGGTCGTAGTAGATAAAGCCATCGGATCCCCAAGAGAGACCGGGTATCCCGACCAATGAATCGGTAATGGAAATCAATGGTCCGCCCACCAAGGACACGACCTTGATGGTGGCGCCGAGCACTCTGTCCATGAATGCAACACGTCTTCCATCTGGAGAGATCGCCGGATTAATGGCGCCCTCGGTTCCCGGGATCGCCACCGCTTCGAGCTGGTCACGCATGCGCACCATTAGTCGCGTGCCCCCTTCGCCGTCGCTCAGGTAGACGAGCCTCGACCCGTCTGGGGACACGGCCAGTCGCGAAAAGAGGCTGGAGGACAACCCCTGTCCTTCCAACAGCTCGACACGATACTCGGCGATCGGTCCCGGTGGTGCCGGACGCTGCATCGTCCAGATGAGCGCCACGAGTAGCAGGCTCGTCGCGACGAGCGCCGGAACCGCCGCTCGTTGTCGCCAGCCGCCACGTCCCGATACCGCGCCAAGCGCCGCGACCCTGCTGCCCCGGAAGGACGGGTTGCTCAGCGCCGCTGCGAACTCGGTCGCGCTGCCGAAACGGTCGGCGGGAAGTTTTTCAAGTGCCTTCGCGACGGCCGCCGCCACGTTCGGCGTCACCGATTTGCGCAGCAGCGCGACTGATGGTGCTTCCTCCGTCACGATCTTCATGATGATCTGCTGAGCCGACGCGCCGGTATGTGGCGGAGTTCCGGTGAGCATTTCGTACAACACGCTGGCGAGCGAATAGATGTCGGAGCGCGCCGTGATCTGCTTCTCGGCGGTCGCCTGTTCCGGCGACATGTACTGCGGCGAGCCGAGCGTCAATCCCGTTTCGGTTATCCACCCACCCGCGGCGGCGCTCACCGCCAGTGCGATTCCGAAATCCGCCACCATCGGGCGACCGTTCGCGAGCAGAATGTTTTCGGGCTTGATGTCGCGATGAATGACACCGTTGCGGTGCGCATAGTCGAGCGCGTCGGCAACATCGCGTGCGATACGCACTGCCTCATCGACGCCCAGTTGTGTCTCGCGATCGAGCGTCGCGCGCAGGGTCTCGCCATCGTTAAACGGCATGACGTAGTACAGAACCCGTCCGCAGAGCCGCTGTCGAAGAGCGGGAGAATGTGCGGATGCTGCAGCGCCGCCGTCGTCGTAATCTCCTGCACGAAGCGCTCGGCACCCAGCACGGCGGCGAGTTCCGGTTTGAGCACCTTCACGGCCACGCGACGCTTGTGCTTGAGATCCTGGGCGAGATAGACCGTGGCCATACCGCCCGCTCCGATCTCGCGCTCGATGCGATACCGGTCGGCGAGAGCAGCGCGCAGACGATCAGAATTGTCGCTCACTCGGCGCTCGCCTGTGCAGAGCAGAAGCACTTTTGCGTTCCAGACGCACTCCGTACCGGGTCGCGCATGGGACCCTCGAGTGGAGGTGGACATGATCGGTTCGTCGGCGTGCCACAGCGCACGGTTCGGCTCGCAAACATGCAGCGCAATCAGCAAATCCGCGATTGCATGACGCGTTGCTCGCGCGCGCTTTGGCGATGGCAGCCTGGCCGGTAGGCTAACTTTCCGCCGCGTCAGACCGGTCCGCAAACTGTGATTCCCCTCTTGAGGTCTCCCGTGCTCCGTCGCCTCGTCGTTCCCGCCACCGTTGCGCTCTTCGCCCTGTCTCCGCTCACCGCACAGTCGCGCGCGCGCCCAAACATCGTGCTCATCTTCCCCGACAACCTGGGCTGGGGCGAAGTGGGAGCGTACGGCAGTGTGCGAGGGGTTCCCACGCCCAACATCGATAGTATCGCCGCGCAAGGCATTCGGCTCGACAACTTCAATGTCGAGTTTTCATGCACCGTGTCGCGCGCGGCGCTGCTGACGAGTCGGTACGCCATTCGCTCGGGGGCGGCACAGAACACCGGCATCACGCTCTGGGAGGTGACGGTGGCCGAGTCGCTCAAGTCGGCGGGCTATGCCACGGCGTTGTATGGCAAGTGGCACCTGGGTGGCGCAAACTGGATGCAGAATCGCACGCCGATTGATCAGGGCTTCGACGACTGGTACGGCATCCCCAATACGAGCAACGAAGCACAGTGGGTTTCGGCGCCGGAGCTCAAGCCCAGCCCAACCGACACGTCATTCATCTGGGAGCAACACCTCGGCGGCGCCCCCACGAAGGTGAAGGTGTTTGACCTCGACACGCGTCGTACGGTCGATCGCGAATCGGCACACAAGAGTGTGGCGTTCATTGAGCGCAATGCGAAAGCGCGGAAGCCATTCTTCTTGTATTACCCCATGACGCAGATCCACTTCCCAACGCTCACGCATCCGGATTTCATGGGGAAGACCGGTGCCGGTGACATCGGTGACGCGATGATGGACGTGGACCACAATGTGGGACTCGTGCTGAGTGCGCTCAAGCGTATGGGTCTGGAACGCAACACGCTGGTGATGTGGTGTACCGACAACGGTCCCGAAGGACGGCGGCCGTGGCGCGGATCGTCGGGTCCGTGGCGTGGCTTCTACAATTCCGTTATGGAGGGTGGTATTCGCACGCCGTGCGTGATGCGTTGGGTGGGCACGATTCCGCGTGGACAGAAATCGAACGCGGTATTCCACGAGCTCGATATCTTTCCGACGGTGGCGGCGGCGGCTGGTATCGCAATGCCTACCGATCGGCCAATCGATGGTGTCAGTCAGTTGGCGTTCTTGCAGCGCAAGCAAAGCACGCCGCCACGCACGAGCGCGCTGTTCTTTACGGGCTCGTCAGTGCGTGCGGTGAAATTCCAGGACTGGAAATTTCACTACGCCTTCCAGCCCGAGCCGCGGGTCACCGAGCCACCGCTCATGCGGCTCTTCAACCTGCGCGCAGACCCGAAAGAAGAAACCGACATCAAAGACGCCAACCCGTGGGCGCTCAGTCTGTTTGACGGGCTCGTTGCGAATTTCAACCAGACTGTGGTGCAGTTTCCAAACGTGCCGGCCGGTGCGCGCGATCCCTACGTACCGCCGAAACCCTAACGGCGCGTGTATGTCGCGGTGACGATATTCGCGGTGCCGTTTGCGCCGAGTCGCCGCGACTGGATTGAGAGGCGACCAGTGGCGTCCAACGCGAGTGTCTGACGCACGTCCAACGCGCCTGGTACAGCGCCAATACCAAGCGGCGCCGTGTACGTGGTGGTGATCACAAGGGCTGCATCCTGCCACGCAGCGGTGGAGCGGCTGGGTGGCGCGCTACCCATCACTACGGCATTCCGCGACTCCGCCCCATCGAGCGCGTACGCGAAGTGCACCTTGGGCTGCAGATCGTATGCGGTGAACGCATCGAATGTGACGGTGAGTCGCGCGGGTGTCTGCACAATGATGAGCGGGGACCCCCACCCAATGCCCATGTCGCCCTTCGCGAAGGCGGCATCGCCCGTGGCCGCAGTTGTGCGCCCGACGGTTGAATCGCGCTGCAACACCCACGTGCCGCTCAGGTCGGGGTGTTGCGCGTACGCGGGGGCAGCGACGCCAACCGCGATCGCAAGCGAGAGGAAAGCGGTGAGTGTGCGAATCATCGTCTGTGAACGTTCACGTATTCATCTCGGCGTGCCGCGATAGCAACCGATGGTGTACGGGTATTCCATGGTCGCGTGATAGTGATAGCCCAGGATTCCGTGCGTGTGCCCGTGACACACGTCAAGCTCGGCGTTGGTAATTTCGGCGCCGCCAACGCCACGGTACCCGTAGAGCGGGAACCCGTCGCGGATGTAGCCCACGATACCGGAGTGGCCATCCGCGCCCAACGTGACGTCGAAGCGTTCCGGCACCGAGTGGTAGTGGTAGTCGGTATTCGCCGGGTGTCCGCCGTAAATGTCGAGAATCTCATTGGCGGCGGCGTCGTTACCACGCCCGTCAATCGAGTTGTACATCACGACACCATTCAGCGTCACGCCGATCGCTCCCAATGACACGCAGGTGGGCGTCGCATTGACGGTGGGCGTTGACGAGAGCGCGAAACTCACCGCGCGTGCTGCTGGTATGCCCGGGTTTCCGTCGATCGCCGCGAGCAACGGATATCTGGTCATCGGCCAGTCGCCGATCTTTCCATCGACCGGCACATTCGTGGACTGGATGGTCCGTGTTCCGTTAGCGTCCGTCACCGTGATGGTCCCAGCGGCTCCGGCCGAGGTGCTCGTTGGCAGGAAAGGTTTGGCCAACAGGTTCCAAGTGCTTGCCGTCGTGTTGATCCATGTGATCTTCGACTTGTTGCTGCCGCCCGCATTGGGATTGCCGGCCGCGCAGGCGAACAACTTGCCGATTGCTGGCGTGGTGGTGGTCAAATCCGCGTCGCCGAGGTGGAGTCTGGCGCAGTCGGGTCCGCTGTTGTCGGCGCAACGCACAGGCGAGATGAAGTACTGCGCCAGCGACGTGGAGCTCGGGACGGTGCCGGTCGTGGTATCAGACGCGCCGCACCCCAGCGCGGTGGCGGCGAGCAGTGCGATGGTGGTGGCAAAAAGCGCTTTCCCGGTCCCGGTGCTTTGGTAGATCATCACTCCAACTCTCCGTGGTAACCTGCCAGCGAGCCGGGAGCTCGGCGAAGATTGTCCAAACCAATCAGCCACTCCCACTGTCTGACTCCAAGACACCTGACGTCCGAACCTCCCTACTCTCGCCCGCACCATGCGCGACATCCGCTTCGCCTTCCGCATGCTGCTCAAGACACCGTTTGTCACGACGGTAGCTGTCCTCTCTCTCGCACTCGGCATCGGTGCCAACGCCGCAATCTACTCGCTTTTCGACCAGATCCTGCTGCGGCCGCTGCCCGTGGCCGCGCCGAACGAACTGGTGAAGCTCAGCATGCCCGGCCCGATCCAGGGCAACGACTCCTGCAACCAGTCCGGTGGCTGCGACGTGATCTTCAGCTATCCGATGTTTCGCGACCTGGAGCGCGAGCAGAAGGTGCTGGCCGGTATTGCGGGGTTTCGAATATTCGGCGTGAGTCTGGCAATCAACAACGAACCCAGCACTGGAGAAGGTGTCTGGGTTACCGGCGGCTATTTCCCGACCTTGGGGATCAAGCCTGCAGTCGGTCGACTGTTGGGTCCGAACGACAACGAGCCGGGCGCGGACAACATGGTCACCGTCATCGACTATCGATTGTGGCGCGAACGATTCGGCAGTCGACCCGATGTGCCCGGGCAAACTATCCGTGTGAACGGACGTGCGTTCACCATTGTCGGCGTCGCACCGGAGAGGTTCGAGGGCACGACACTTGGCGCGCGCCCGGTGCTGTACGTGCCGATGCAGTCGCGCGTGTGGGTGGGGACCTACGAAGGACTCACGAATCGGCGTGACTACTGGGTCTACGTGTTCGGTCGACTGAAGCCCGGCGTTCCACTCGAGACGGCAAAGGCTGGACTCGATGGCGTCATTGGTCCGATCCTCGCCAACGTCGAGGCGCCGCTGCAGGAGGCGATGAGCGCCCCAACACTGGCACGATTCAAGGCGAAGAAGATGGTCGTCGAACCGGGAAGCCGAGGGCAAAGTTCGATGCAGCGGGAAGCCCGCACGCCGCTACTGATGCTGTTCGCGATCACGGCCGTGGTGCTGCTGATAGCGTGCGCGAACATTGCCAACCTGTTGCTGGCGCGCGGTGCCGGACGAGCGACGGAGATGGGGGTGCGACTTGCGCTTGGCGCGTCGCGGCGTCGGTTGATGACGCAGCTGCTCATCGAGTCGATCGTGCTCGCATTGCTCGGTGGTGTGGCCAGCATCATTGTCGCGTCGTGGACGCTGCACGGGATCGCGGCGCTGCTGCCGCCTGAGGCGTCGTCCACGCTGCACTTCACGATTCAGACGCCCGTGGTCGCATTCGCCGGCGGACTCGCCCTCGCGACCGGTCTGCTGTTCGGACTCTTTCCGGCGCTCCACTCGACGCGTGCGGATCTGATGCATACGATCCGCGCCGGCGCGGGACAGATCGCCGGTGGTCAGACAGCGGCGCGTTTCCGCGCCGGACTCGCGATCGCCCAGATCGCCCTCGCCACCGCGCTGCTCGTCTCAACGGGTCTCTTCCTCAAGAGCCTGGTGAACGTGACACGCGTGGATCTTGGCATCCAGATCGAGAACGTCGTCACCTTCTCTATCACCCCGATGCGCGTCGGGTACGATACGCTGCGGGCGAAAGCACTGTATGCGCGGATCGAACAGGAGCTCGCGGCGCAGCCGGGCGTGACCGGCGTGACCAGTTCGATGGTACCACTGCTGTCGGGCGACAGTTGGGGCAACAACGTGCTGGTGCAGGGATTCGCGTGTCTGCCCGACGTGGACTGCAACTCGCGATACACCGCGATCGGCGCGAACTACTTCAGGATGCTTGGCGTGTCGCTGCGTGGCGGACGGGACATTCTCGCGTTGGACCAATACGGCAGCACACGCGTGGCTGTGGTGAATCAAGCCTTCGCCGACAAATTCGGACTTGGCACCAACGCGGTGGGAAAGTTCATGGGCCGTTCCGGCGATGGCGACTCACTCAACATCCAGATTGTCGGCCTCGCGCCGAACATCAAGTACAACGATGTGAAGCGCGAGCCGCAGCCGGTGTTCTACTTGCCCTGGATGCAGGAGGGTACTGTAGGGCAGATGTACTTTTATGCGCACTCAAGCCTCCCAAGCGAACAACTGCTCGCCGGCATCCCGGCCCTCATGAAGCGCATTGATCCTGCCGTGCCGGTGGAGGATCTCAAGACGATGACGCAACAGATGCGCGAGAGTGTCTTCCTCGACCGCATGATCTCGATTCTTTCGGCCGCGTTTGCCCTGCTCGCGACGCTGCTCGCGGCGGTTGGTCTGTACGGCGTGCTCGCCTACTCGGTGTCGCAGCGCACGCGCGAGATCGGTGTGCGCATGGCGCTCGGCGCCAGCAGCAGTGCGGTGCAGCGCATGGTGCTGCGCCAGATGGGTGTGATGATCGGGATCGGCGCGAGCATCGGCGCGCTGGTGGCGCTCGGACTTGGTCGCGCGGCGCAATCGATGTTGTACGGTCTTGAGGGGCACGACCCCGCGGTTTTTGCGCTCGCCGTGGTGCTGTTGTCAGCGGTGGCGTTCGCTGCGGGGTGGCAACCAGCGCGGCGCGCGAGTCGGACGGAGCCAATGCGGGCGCTGCGCTACGACTGAGGGGACGGATGCGCGCGGTGACGGAGGAGACCTGTTCAACATCCGGTTGCCCCTCTATCCAGGAAATCGCAAAACTGTGATTTTCCGGAAACGAAGAACCTGCGAGACGCTTCGCCTTGAATCATGGACATGACGCGAACACGTTCAGCTCCTGCGGCTCCTTCAGTCACTGCGGCATCGACTGCCTGGCGCAACGCGCTCGCCATCACGCTGCTCGGCATCGTCGTGGCGGGATTGGGTTGCTTCGTCTGGTTGGCCGGCTATCTGCGCCCCCGTTTCGATCTATTTCATGCGGCGGCTTGGCTACAGGTGGGTTTCACGGTCGCGCTGGTCATCATTCTTGCCGTGATTGTGGCGTGGCAGCGAGAGCGGGGGTTGTCCCTTGCGGACCTTGGCTGGCGCCGACCCACGACGCGGCTGGCGCTGGCGTTGTCGATTGCGTTCGCGGTCGCCTATCTCTACGGCAGCTATTTCGGCGCGCGATACGTCTTGCCGGGTGTGGACGTCCTGGAAATGAACTGGGTGCGCATCGCGTTGATTCCGCTCGGCGTTTTCATGGCCGTGGGTGAGGAGACAATGATGCGAGGGTTTTTCATGACGGAGTTGCACCGCGCGCGCGTGCCAACGTGGATTCAGATATTCGCGTCCGGTGCCTGCTCGGCTTCGTACCACTCGCTGCAGAATCTTTCGTGGGTGGGTTTCCTGCCGTCGTTCGTTTTGTTCTCGCTGCACGCGGGGCTGTACGTACTGGGGAAGCGAAGTCTGACGCCCACCATTCTCGCCCATGGCGCCTATCATGTGTTCGGCGAGCCGTACCTTATCATGATGATTCTGGCGACCATGAAGGCGTGAGCGGCTGATCAGTCTGCGTCCAAGTCCCTTGAGTCCTCCACCGTCCAAGAAGGATCGAGACTATCGCCCGCGCGCGTCGCTGGATTCCCACTGCGCGCGCACGATCCACCAGTGTCGGCGCGATGATCGGGTTTGCCGCCGCGGCGCTGGTGGCGACGCAAACACTGGGCAGTCCTATCTCAAGTAGCGAATTTCAATCGCGCAGATACGCCTCGATCGCCGCCGTCAATTCGTCCATCACCAATTGCGGAACGACACCTTCTGTTCGCAACAGTCGACCATTCGCGACCTGACGAATTCCCGGCGTGATGGCGAAGCTGCGTTTGAGTTTTCCGATTGCCGGCACGGCGACACGAAATGGCCAGATGGCAGGTGCCCGTGAGGAGAGTGGGACGACTACTACGGTCGCGAGCGCGCTATTCGACCCCGTGTTCGACACGATCACAGCGGGTCGCGTTTTCCCGAGTTCGGGCGGACGTGCGTCTTCGAGGTTGACCCAGATCACGGTGCCGCGCCTCATGCCTTTCGCCGCCTGGTCGGCATCGCCAGTGGCGTCTCTGCCCACTGCTCCATCTCGTCGCGCTCGTCGGGATTGGCGATCAAAAAAGCTTCATAGTCCCGGGTGGCGATGGCAAGGCGTCGGCGTCGCACGTCTGCCTCCAATGCCTCGCGGACATACGCCGCGAGCGTTTGTTGTCGGGGCTTGACCGCATGGATTTCCTTCAGTAGCGACCCTTCCAGTTTCACGGTAGTTGCCGTCATACTAAAAGAGTAGTCTCTGGAGTGGTCACAGGCAACACCGTGCTGATGACGATAACTCTGCAGGGGTGAGGGTCCGACGAGTGGGTGAGTCGCGGTGTAGTCCTATTGAACGATTGTGGTCGCTTTTGGGGAGGAATCATTCTTCGGAGTGTTCACCGTTCCATTGAGCCGAAAACCTTCTCGAGGTCTCCAAATGGCCCCCGCGACTCCGTTTGCGAATAGTGGTCCGAAGTGGCTGCACTGGTCGTCCGGATTGCGCCTGTCCATGGCGCTCGTGATGACGGGCGTATTCAGCGCAGTCGGTTGTGCCAAGGTCGACGCGCCATCGGCAAAGGCAGACTCCGCAAACGCGACCGGCGCCGACGTGGCCAGCGATGATGCGTCGGCCCAAACGCTTGCCGACGGCCAGCACGTGTTCCGTTTTGACACCTTTGGCGACGAGCAATTCTGGACCGACACGCTGCATTTGAATGACGTGGTCGAGAAGGCAGTGGATCCGACGACCGCGCTCAAAGTCGGTCTCAAAGTGGATGCCGACGTTCTGCCACCCGGCATTCTGGAAAAAGTCGATCTCAAGAGTCCCGCCACCACGGTCGCGCTCCTCAAACTGAATGCGATTGTGGGCATCAAGGCGGACGTTGATGCGAACAATCACATCAGCAAACTCGGTATCACCTGTGCCCTGTGTCACTCCACCGTCGATAACTCGGTGATGCCAGGTATCGGTCATCGGAAGGACGGGTGGCCGAATCGAGACTTGAACGTTGGTGCGATTATCGCGCTATCCCCGGCACTCTCGGCTGCCCAAAAGGCGGTGTATAGCTCGTGGGGCCCCGGAAAGTACGATCCGCGCTACAACATTGACGGCAAGAATACCCCACTTGTTCTGCCTCCAGCGTACGGGCTCGCCGACACGAAGAATGAGACGTACACGGCCGAGGGGCCGATCTCGTACTGGAACGCGTACGTGGCGGTCACCCAGATGCATGGCCATGGCGATTTCAAAGACACCAGGCTGGGCCTCGACATTCATCAGACGCCCGACATGGTTGGTCCGAAGCTCCCAGCGCTTCGCGCCTATCAGCACAGCCTGCTGGCCCCCACGGCGCCTGCTGGCAGTTTTGATGTGGCTATGGCCGAACGCGGGCATACGATTTTCGACAAGAGTTGCGCGCGTTGTCATATTGGCACAAACGGCACGGACAATAACAACGGGACCCTGCATCAGCCGGCCGAGACAGGAATGAATGGCGACTATGCCGCGCGTACGGCGAACAAGGCATATCGTACCACACCGATCAGAGCGCTTTGGCAACACCCGCCGTATTTTCACGATGGCAGCGCCAAGACGCTCACCGACGTTGTGACGCACTACGATGGAGTGCTCACACTCAAATTGTCGACGTCACAGCAAAAGGATTTGGTGGAGTACCTGAAGTCGCGGTAGCGGCAGTCGATCTGAACTGTTGTGCCACGAAGCATTGGGCGCCGAGCAGCGTTACAGTGAGACTGCGTCGCGCGGGAGGCTGCGGCGCATGTCGGCGATGCTGCCGCACACGCGCAGACCGGACGCGGTGAGTCGCCCAGCCATGCGAATCGCCGCCGCTCCGCCAACGATCAGCGGAACGCCCGGATCGAGAGAGGAGCGCACCGCGCGGAGCTCGCGAATCACGAAGTCGGGATCGTCGGTGTGCACGACGCTCAATGCCACCGCGCTCGCGCCGCTGGCCGACGCGGCGGCCACGATGTCGGCTGCAGGCACGTCAACCCCGAGGTAGATGATGGTCCAGCCATCGAGCGCCGCGGCGGCTGCGGCAAGCGCGGCGCCAACGGCATGTCGCTCACTTGACGGCGTCGCGACCAGCAGCCTCGGCGCACCGGAGACCTCAGGAACTGATCGCATCGCCTCGGAGATGATCGCGAGGAGCGCTGCCGATGCGAGATGCTCGTGCGCAATGCTCAGACGCCCCGCCGCCCATTCCTCGCCAACACGATGCATCAGTGTCGGGACGACATCCTGCAGGAACACAGGAATCCCATGTCGTGCGATCGTCCGCCGAAGTTCCCGGTCGAGTGCCGATCCGTCGAGCGCGCGCGTGTGTGTCAGTGCCGCGTCGGCCAGATCCTGGTGCGTCGGCCCGGACTCTGAAGCCGAGGCAGGGCGCTCCGCGTCGTCTTCGTTGACAAGACGCCGGAGCGCATCGGTGGCCAAGCCAGCGACGAGACTGATGTTGCGACCGTGCCTTGTGGCCGCGGCCAGCAGCCGGAACCGGTCAATGTGCTCGTTGGAGTACAAGCGCTGCCCGCCCGGCGTGCGCATCGGCCGGACGGCCGCGTAGCGACGCTCCCATACGCGCAAAACGTCGCGTGACAATCCGGTCCGTTCGGCGACCACCGAGATCGGGTGGCCTTGTGGGGGCTGGGCAGATCGTTTTGGCATTCCTAATCGTCAGCGTTTGTCCAAGTCTTGTCAAGGTATATATGAACAGAAGCTTGACAACGCTGTTCCGATTGGTCATGATTCGCCACGTTAGTTGGACACTCTCTGGACAACAAACAAACTGGTGACCCACATGTTCAGCACGAAGATGGCAGTTCTTTCGCTCGCCGGCCTGATGCTCTCGACGACAGCAATCGGCGCGCAGATGGCCGATCACAGCGCGATGAAGATGGACAAGACGATTGTTGACGTCGCGGTTGAGAATGGCTCGTTCACGACACTCGTCGCGGCGCTCAAGGCCGCCGACCTGGTTGGGGCGCTTTCGGGCAAGGGACCGTTCACGGTGTTCGCGCCGACCGATGCGGCGTTCGCGAAGTTGCCGGCTGGCACGGTCGACGCGTTGCTCAAGGATCCGAAGAAGCTCGCGTCGATTCTCACGTACCATGTGGTGTCGGGCAAGGTGCTGGCCGCTGATGTGATCAAGGGCAATGGCGCCAAGCCGACGACGCTGAACGGCGCCGCGCTTAACATCACCGTGAAGGGTGGGAACGTGTACGTGAACGGCGCGCAGGTCACGACGGCTGATGTCGTCGGGTCGAACGGCGTCATCCACGTGATCGACGCCGTGGTGCTTCCGCCGGCCGCGAAGTAATGCGGCGCGGTCTGCTGCTCGTGGCGACGCTCGCATTCGACACTCCCGCGCCTCAACCACGCGCGACGAATGGCGTCGTGGAGGATTCCATTCGTCGGTTTCCGCGCGTGCAAGGGACGAACCTTGAAGGCCGGACGTTTTCGCTGCCGTCTGACTTCGAGTCGGAGTACAACGTGGTGCTTGTCGCATTTCGTCGCGAGCAGCAGGCTGACGTGGACACGTGGATGCCGCTTGTGCGCCAGCAGAAACTCGTCGAGCGCGGCATCCGCGTATACGAAGTGCCCACGCTCAGTCGGTCGTATCGGCTGATGCGGGGCTTCATTGATGGCGGCATGGCGCGTGGTATTCCAGACAAGACCGCTCGCGAGGCGACCATCACACTCTACATCGACAAGTCGTCGTTCAAGAAGGCGTTGGGGATTGCAAGTGAGGCCAGGATAAATGCAATGATTGTGGCGAGGGACGGGCGGGTAATGTGGCGCGCTGATGGCCCGTTCACCGCCGCATCTGGCGCTGAGCTTGTGGCAATTCTCGATTCGCTGCAGGTTCGCCCGGACCGTTGACAGGGCTCCGTATGTGGAGCGCCGTCACTCGCCGCGTCACCACGCTCGGCGTTCGTCGCCGAGGGCTCGGCCATCACCGTCTTGCGCCCGCGCCGTTTGTCGTTGCCGGAGTTACGTGGAGCATAGGTGCTCGCGGCATGCCTCGATGATTCCGGGACGGCAGGGACCGTCTTGCGGCCGGTCGGCGTTGAGCGTCTCTCCTCATCCCAGATGCGCGCGCCCCTGTTGAATCCTTCGCGCAGCTTCGAAGGACATAGCCTTTATTTGCGGCGCTGCAGCGCGACGCGAGGCACATTTGATTGAGCTTGCCAACGAACTCGCACCATACCGTCATGCTGCTCGACTCCCGCGCCGCTCTCCTGTTCGCGCTCGTGATCGTCGTCCACCACCCCGTGCATGCACAGGAGTGGCGCGCATACGGCAATGACCCCGGTGGCGCGCGGTTCTCGCCGCTCACGACGATCAGCAAGTCGAACGTGAAGGAGCTTGAGGTCGCGTGGACGTTTCACACCGGCGATCCGCGTCCCGCGCCGGGACGCAAGATCTCGTTCGAAGCGACACCCATCGTCGTGGACGGACTGCTGTATGTGAGTACGGCGCGTGGAGCGGTGATCGCGCTGGATCCGGAAACGGGATTGGAGCGCTGGCGTTTCAACGCGAACGTGGATCCCAATCTGCGCTTCGGCGATCACACGAGTCGCGGCGTTTCGACGTGGACCGACCGGGGCGCATTGGCTGATGCTCCATGCAAGCGCCGCATCGTGTTCGCGTCCGTCGACGCTCGGCTCTTCTCCCTCGATGCTACCAGCGGCGCACTGTGCACGGGCTTCGGTGAGCGGGGAGTCGTCGACCTGCGTGGCGGTCTCCGCAACGCCCCCGTCGACGTCGTCGAGTACGCAGTGACGTCACCGCCGACCGTCGTCAACGGCATCATCATCGCAGGTTCATCGGTTGCCGACAACAATCGGATCGACGGCGCGAGTGGCGAGGTTCGCGCCTTCGATGCACGCACGGGCGCGCTGTGTTGGACGTGGGATCCAGTCCCACAAGTGAGTACGGATCCGGCGTACGCGAGCTGGTCCGGGCCGAACGCGCATCGCACAGGCGCGGCCAATACGTGGAGTGTGATCGCCGCCGACCCGGGGCGCGACCTGGTGATCCTGCCGACGTCGAGTCCAAGCCCCGACTACTTCGGTGGCGAGCGGCTTGGCGACAATCGGTACGCCAACTCGGTCGTGGCGCTTCGCGCGAGTACTGGCAAGCTCGTGTGGCACTATCAGATTGTCCATCACGACCTCTGGGACTATGACAACGCCTCGCCGCCGGCGCTCGTGACGATCACGCACAATGGCCGAGCGATCCCCGCAGTGATCCAGGGAAACAAGAATGGCATGCTGTACGTGCTCGACCGGCGGACGGGCAAGCCGATCTTCCCGATCGAAGAGCGCCCTGTTCCGCCGAGCGACGTGCCTGGGGAGTCCGCCTCGCCAACGCAGCCGTTTACGACGTTTCTGCCGCCATTGGTGCCACACCTGCTCACCGCGGCAGATGCCTTTGGATTGGACAGCATGAATCGCGCGTGGTGTGCGAATCAGTTTCGGACGTTGCGGGCGGATGGTATCTACACGCCGCCGAGTCTTCGCGGCACGCTCACGGTCCCGTCAAACATTGGCGGTGCTCACTGGGGCGGTCTGGTGTTCGATTCGGCGAGCGGCCAAATCATCGTGCCCGTCAACCGTCTTGCGACGCTCACTCGCCTCGTGCCGCGCGCGCAGTACACGGACACCGTGCGGCGAAACAATCGCACGTCGGAGTTTGCACCGATGCGTGGCACACCGTATGCGCTGCAACGGGAAATCCTGCGGAGTCCGAGCGGGCTGCCGTGCACCAGTCCACCGTATGGAGAGCTGGTTGCTGTCTCGACACGCACCGGCCGCATCACCTGGCGCATACCGCTCGGCGGACTGGGCGCGTTGGCGGGATCGAACAGTTCGACCGCGTCGATTGGTTCGCCGAATCTCGGCGGACCGATTCTCACCGCAGGAGGACTGGTGTTCATCGCGGCAGCGCTGGACAGCCAACTCCGCGCGATTGATGTCGCGACCGGGGCGGAGCTTTGGTCCGGAGTGTTGCCAGGCGGCGGGAAGGCGACGCCGATGACCTTTCGCGGAAAGAGCGGCCGTCAGTACGTAGTGATCGCTGCTGGGGGCGACAATGATGTGTGGGCGGCAAGTGATGCACTGGTGGCGTTCGCGCTGCCGATCACGAAACGCTGACTCGCCTCGCCTAACCCGCCTAGCCCCGCCTAGCCCTCGCCTAGCCCATCGTGCTCGCGCGTCACGATGTCTCGTGGGCCGTGCAGTTCGCCGAGACGTATCGCTGGGGAAGGCGGCGATGGTGTCGTGGATCAGCGCGCTGTGAGCAGGTTGACCGCAGCAATGGCCCGAATGCGCGGCGCAAGCGAAAACGAGTTGGGGCCCCGCGTGAATGACATTGAGCCGCGTGAGTCCAAGGTCGCTGAGCGCGACGCGCATTGAGGGGGTCACCGAGGGTGACGACGTGCGCTTGAACGCGAAGCTGCGCAACGTGACGCCCTGCTGGATCACGAGATCGAGTTCAGGACGCTGGCTGATGTTGGCGTGATAGGGACGCAGCAATCGCACCATGAACGTGGCCGACAGCGATTCCCCATTCCGGCGCACGGTGGTATCGGCGACGCCGAAGGCCCGTGCCGCGCCGGTGCGAGCCAGAAAAGCACGGGGAAAGCCACATTTGCCCGCGCGAACCTCGGCGACAGTGACATCCCCGACCGCACGAGGACCATTCGTGAGCTGTCGCGGGGTTTTGCAGGCGTTATGGGGCGCGCTCGGGGCCGTGTCCTTCCCCCTGCTCACCACCGCGAACAACAGCATGCTGTTGATTCCTTGCCCGATTGGTGCCGCACTGGCTGATGGGTCGGTTGCGG
>JANMRE010000589.1:0-5850 GCA_031370885.1 Gemmatimonadaceae bacterium | reverse complement strand
GGGCGCGTGGTAGTCTTTGAATCGCTCGGCCAGATCGGCTGCCGTCAACCCGCGCATGTTGACGTCGTTCTTTGCCGCATTGAGGCAGAGAAACCAGTAGATCTGCTGATTCACCAGCGGCACAATGCCACCCTCCCGGCTGCTCCCCATGTTTCGGATGTATGCGCCAGTTCGATGCCTGGGTTTTGAATCACGGCCCGCCAACAGGTGTAGCCGGCGTAGCGCGGCGTGCTGTCAGGAACCAACTGTTGCCGAATGACGGAATGCACCCCATCGGCAACCAGCACGATGTCGGTACTGTGGCTGGTTCCGTACTGAAAGCGTACACTGATGTCTCGTTTCTCGTGCCGGATGCCGACGGACCTTTTGGCAGTGACGAACTCGATATCCCTGGCCCCCTTCAACAGGATGTCATGAAGGTCGGCCCGGTGAATTGCGAAATTGCTCAGCCCGTCGCGCGCATTCATCGTTCGGCTTTTGGCCATCGTAATGGGTCGCCCCTTCTGATCCCGAATGTAAAACGTGTCCAGCTGATGGCCCGCAGGAATCACCGCGTCGGCGATGCCAATGCGACGCAGGGCCTTGATGGCGTTTGCGGCGAGCACGACGCCGGCACCAACAGCACCGATCTCCCGAGCGGACTCGAAGACGACCGGGCGCAGCCCCACTTTGCGCAATGCAATCGCCGTCGCCAGACCAGCAATGCCGCCGCCGATGATCGCAATGCGAAGGTCCTGGTCGTTCATCGCAACTGCGGTTGAGTGCTTTACGGAGTCGGGACGGCGTTACCGCGGTATCACCGGCAGCACGATATGCGATGGATGTGCCGCGTCATGGAACAGGCGCTGATGCGCCACCACAAACCGGGTGTCGGTTTCGTTGTTCCCTCCCGTATTCAGGTTTCGATCGTACTTGGGAAACAACGCCGACGACACGCTCACGCGCAGCTTGTGGCCCGGGGCAAACACACGTGACGTGAACCACACGTCGATCTCGTACCGCTCCACCTTCCCCGGCGTGAGCAACACTGCCCGGTCGAATCCCTTGCGAAACCGCGCCCGCGCGACGCCGTCCTGGACGCGCTCGGCGTGGCCGTCGGGGAACACATCCAGCAGCATCACGTTCCAGTCGGTATCACGCGCATCCGTCGCGGCCCACAATGTGGCCGACATTGGTCCGGTGACTTCCACGGTCTTCGTGAGCGCCTTGGACGTAAACACCAGCGCGTCCTTGCGCGACGCGTTGAGCGCCGAAAAGTCTTCGTTGAGCGACGTCTCGAGTTCTCGTGAGTCGATGAGATAGGGTGTAGGATCGGCGGGATCGTAGGTAAACGTGTCGACCGTCGCGCCGCTGGGCGGCAGCGTATCCAGCACGCCGTCTCCTTCACTCGTATTCGCCGTGCCCTTGGACGCGAAGTACCACTTCGTGGCGACTGCACGCACCAGCGGCCACGCGGCTTCCTTGCGCCAGGCATTGTCGCCAAACACAAAGATGTCCACAGGCGGTCCCTTGTCCACGCCGTTGTCTTTGCCCATCAGATAGTGGTCGAACCACTGCAACTGCAGCCGCCGCGTGTCCACGCGTGACTGCGGGCCGAACTCACCGGCCACGTAGTCCACGCCTTTGTGCGCGCCAGGACCCATGACCAACCGCATGAACGGATGTCCCCGTACCCTGTTCAGTGCATTCGTGTAGTCAATTGGTCCGCGTGAATCATCGTACCACCCGGAAATCTGCAGGACTGGTGCGCGCACGTTCGCGATGTTGCTGGTGACCGCATGGGCGCGCCAGTACCCGTCGAGTGTGGGATGCGCGATCCAGCGATCCCACAATTTCACCTGACCGCATCCCAGCTGCTGCGGCAGGTCGCGCAGCGGCAAATGCGTGATCGCGGCGCCGATATCCAATTCGGCGATATCTTGCAACGTGCGCTCGCGCATGAGACACGCCCAAGCCACGTTGATGGGCGAAAACACCATGTCCTCGTACGGCACGATGCGCCACGGATCGCCCGTAGCCGCCGACGGCGCGATGGCCGCCAGATGCGGCGGCGCACTCACCGCAGCGTACCAGGCGAGACGTCCTTCGTCGGAGTGACCGATCAGCCCCACCTTGCCATTGGCACCGGGCAGCGTTGCTGCCCACTCCACCGCGTCATAGCCATCACGTACGTCGGTGTCATAGTCACCAAAGTCGTTGCCATCGGAGATGTCACGACCGCGCACGTGCTGCGCCACGAACATGTAGCCGCGCGACGCCCAGTACCTGCCGGCCGGATGGAGAATGCGCGTATACGGCGTGCGTTGCAGCACCACACCGAATGGACCCGCGCCCACAGGGCGCGCGACATAGCTCACCAGTTTCGCACCATCGCGCGTGGTCATGAACACGGCGGTGTCTTCGGTAACGGCGTACTGCGAGTCGGACACCACGCCGGGCCAGAGGTCGTAAAACGTCTCTGCGACAAACGGCGCGGCACGCCGCACCAGCCGCATGCGCGGTCCCGAGGGTTTGCCAGTCGTGCGCATGACACCACGCAGCGTGTCGCCATGCCATGACACGCTGATCGACTGATCGCCGTCGCCAGCGAGTATGATGGAGTCGGGCGTAACGCTCACGCGCGCCACCGCCAGCATGGTCGCGCCCGCGCGCCGACGAATCGCGCCAACATACTGCGAGTCGACGCCGGCAAAATGTGCGAACCCCATGCGCCGCCACCCTTCAAAACCGCCGCGCGCCGTGGAGCCAAGCGCGACGTACACATCCCAGTCGCCGGCGAGCGTTGGACCGGGGGGCACCTTTGGCGCGCAGGCGAGAGCGAAGGCCGTCGCAGCCGACACGAGCAACACGACAGCGTGACGGCAGCAGCGGCCGTAAGTGATTGTAGAATCGATCATGGAGGGCTGGATCCCAGGTACGAATGAATTCTCGCGAACATCAACTGTTCCAACGCACCTGTGGTCCCGCACGACACCCGATCGTTGCTCGCCCCGCCCACCACATCGCGCGCCGTGGATTCAAACAACACGCCCACCGTCGACCCGCCTTTCCCGTCGGCGTCGATCGTGGTGAGCAGCGAGACGTAGACGCGAAAGGAGCTCGCGTTTGGCCCGGTCATCGATGAGCCGCAGGCGACAAGTTCAGTCATCGGCTTCCCGGCGAAGTTTCGCGATCGATAGAAATCCGCGTTGCCGATACGCCTGCCGGTTGCGTCGTCAACCGTGACCGGCACGCCGATGTTGGCGTAGGCCAGACGCACCGCCGCCGCGACCAATGCGGGCGACTTCGCGAACCTGGTCGTGGATGCAACCGCGGCATCCTTGTACAACGTGGGAATGTTGGGACCCGTGAAAAGCGCTGTAGGCTCTGGCGTTCCCGAAGACGTCGTCGCCGCCGGGGCCGACGACGTGGGAACCGCGCGTGCACATCCGGCAAGCCAGACAACCAGCAGGACTTGGCGCATACGACACTCCGTGAAGGACGACGCGAAACCGCGTGAAAGAATAATGACGCGATGCGAGCGAACCAGCCACCGCACACGAACACCGCTCGTGAGGTCGCCTCTGCACCAGCACGGTCGCTACGTCGCTCACGCGGCGCTACCATACGCCTATGCGCCGCGTTCTCATCATCGGCTCCGGCGGTGCCGGCAAGTCAACGCTCGCCGCCCAACTCGGGGCGAGACTCCAGTTGCCGGTTATCCACCTCGATGCACACTATTGGCATCCGGGCTGGGTTGCCACACCCGGCGACGAGTGGCGCGCGCAGGTGGCAGAACTCGTTGCGCGCGACGCGTGGGTGATGGATGGCAACTACGGCGGCACCATGGAACAACGGCTCGCCGCATGCGACACAGTGGTGTTGCTCGACCTGTCACGTGTAGTGTGCCTGTGGCGCATTGTGCGGCGCGCGATTCGTTACTCGGGCCGGTCGCGACCTGACATGACGCCGGGGTGCGCCGAAACGTTGTCGTGGGCGTTTGTGTGGTGGGTGTGGTCGTACCCGTCGCGACGGCGACCGGACGTGTTGCGGCAAATGGCCGCGTTGCCAGCGACCACGCGCGTGGTGCGACTGCGATCGTCGTGTGAGGTCGCCGCGTTTGTGGCCCACGCGTCGTGAATGGACTTGTTCCCGGACGCGGTGACATGTGAATCCCATGTCGTAGTTCGACCGGAATTGTCGTATTCCCATGTGGGAGCAATACCAAGCCCTTTCCCGACTCACCTGAGGAGACCGACATGCTTGGACGCCGGGAGTTCCTGGCATACGCAACGTCCAGTCTACCCGCGCTAGCCATGACAGGTGTCATACCTTTCGCTGGCGCCGCGCCGGGTGCCGATGCGTGGGATCTCAAGTGGCCCACGCGACTCACCGGAACACGCAAAGCGGTATTTGACGTGGCGGAGATCGACAGCGGATTTGGCGTCTTTCGGGCAGCGGTCTGGGCGGGCCAGCGTGTCGAACTCCTTGGATCTGCACCGACCGACGTATCACCCGTCGTGGTGCTTCGCTCACACGCCGTTGTCCTTGCGCTGCAACAGTCGTTCTGGAACCGGTACTCAGTGGGGCGACTGCGTCGCGTAACGCATCCCGTGTCACTCAAGGAAACCGCGCGGAATCCGGCGCTCATGGATGCAACGGACGGAATTCCTGCGCCGTTGGCGAACGCCACATTGCCGAAGCAGCTCAGTCGCGGCGTCACGGTGCTCGCCTGCAACCTCGCGCTGCAGTCCTGGATCGACGCTGTTGCCGAAACGGAGAAACTGTCCGAGGCCGAGGCGCGCAAGCAGGTGGTATCTGCGCTGGTGCCCGGAGTAATTCTGCAGCCATCTGGCGTTCTCGCGACCATTCTCGCGCAGGAGCACGGATGCGCCTACATTCGCTCGGCGTGACTCGACACACTTCTCGGGCCGCGCACCACTCATGCTCGGCGCCTACCCATCTTGGAGATCAACCCATATGAAACAGTCAAGCGCGCGCCTCGCGATTGCAATGCTGCTGGGGCCCGTCGGCCTGGGGTTCGTACCGACGTCAACGCGGGCGCAGGGGTGTGAGCCGATTCGTTTCACCGTGCCGATCAGTCTGGGCGGCGAGGGGGAAGCGTACCAAGGCCGTGGTGAATGGCGACTTACTCTCGCCTACCGTCGCCTGTACTCCAACCAGTGGTTCATCGGGACAGAGCAATCCGACAAGCTCGCGCCGGGCGGCGCAGCTCCGGTTTTCGAGATTCACACCGGTGTTATGGATCTCGCCTACGCGATCAGTGATCGGTACCGCGCTCGGGTCAGCATTCCGTTCTCCAGTGGCTCCCTCTCGCGCACCTGGGCCGATGGCAAGCCGCACGAACAAACCGCGAGTGGCGTCGGAGACATCAGCGTGCAAGGCGAGGCATGGCTCCTGAATCCTCGCAAGCACGAGCGCGGGAACATTGGCATCGGGCTTGGTGTCAAGGCGCCCACGGGAAGCAACAAGAAGCCCAGCCAATTCTATCTCGGAAGCGGTCCCGTGAACTTCCCCGCCGACCAGACGATTGAGCCCGGAGATGGCGGGTGGGCGATCCTGACGCAACTGCAGGCGTTTCGGCAGCTGAACGAACGCGCATCGGTATATACTGCCGGGTCGTACATGGTGAGCCCGAAAGATCAGACCGAGATCAAGAACACACCGATTGCTGCCTCTGCCTTGCCGTGGTCGGTGCCCGACGTGTACTCACTGCGTATGGGCGCTGCGTTCAAGCTGCTGGCCGACCATGGCAGTGGATTCCCGGGCTCTCGATCCTCGCCTGCGTGCTGACCCTCGCCGCCCTCCTCGCGTACCCCTGGCGCCTCGGGCTGGCGGAGCTGCGGGTGC
>JANMRE010000198.1:0-1690 GCA_031370885.1 Gemmatimonadaceae bacterium | reverse complement strand
CCGCGAACGCCAGAAGAATAGTTCAGCCGACGACCCGAGCAGCGCGTTGCTTTTGGCCACCTCCGCGATCACCCAATTCTCCCACAGCGCCCCGATGTCCGGACGGAATTCCTCCACGGACATGCTGTTCAGCAATGCATTGCGAATGCCGGTGTCCCAGAAAAACACCTTATGACTCTTGGCGATCTCTTTGCGCGCATTCGTGCTGAATGATGGCAATCGGAAAATGACGAAGGTCTGTTCCAGCAGTTCCAGATATCGCTCCACGGTTGGGCGCGCGATGTGCAGCTGCGTGGCCAGCTCGTTGACCGACACCTCCGAGCCCACTTGGTGTGCCAGCAGCAGCAACAACCGCTTGATCAGCGCGGGCGTCTTTACGAGCCCAGTCTGCAGCACGTCCTTCCACAGATAGTCGGAACTCAGATCGCGCAGTACTTGGCTGGGGTTGTCACTCGTGACGACCTCGGGGTAGCTGCCGAATGCCAGTCGTTGGAGCAGATACGCCTGCAGTTGCGGCGCAAAGTGCTGCCGCAGATGAGCACGATCCGCGCGGTTGGCCCAGTCTTGCGTGCCGAGCGTCTCGGCAAATAGCAGCGGCGGCAGGACGAGCTTACGATTGCGACCCGTGAGGCCTTCGGCCGTTTGATCGAGCAAGTTGAGCGACGACGAGCCGAGCAGCAGGAACGTGACCGGCACGCGCGCGTCGTACCAACCTTTGATGATGCGAGAGGTGTCTGGCACCCGCTGTGCCTCGTCAATCACGAGGATCGAAGGGTTGCCGAGCGACCGCACCCCATCACTTGGTGCGAGGGCGGCGGCGGCAAGAAAGCGCGCCTTGTCTACCTCAACATCGAAGTTGAGGAACGCGGCGGGTCGCCCTTTCAGCACATGCTCCACCAAGGTCGATTTGCCGACCTGCCGCGCACCGAGAACTACCCCAACCTTGGGCCCGGACAATAAGTCCATGAGGTGGGATTCTGCGACTCTTTTGATATACATACTATACAAAATGACATAGTAATATGTACTATGCAAGTAGCATAATAAGCTATGTTTCTGCGTGTTCCGGTGCTGCCGAGTGGCCCTATGGGGAATGCCGATGCGCCGCGTTTGTGGCTGACGCTCCGGGATCGATCCCGTCGCGTTTGAGCTCCTTGTCCGATGCCTCGGAGGCCACGGTACCGGGCGGATTCACATACCAGTTCGGATCGCCGCCGAGTGGCAGCTTTTCGCGAATCTTGAGCAGCGTGAACATGCCACCCATGTCGATGTATCCGTGAGGACCGGGTCCACCCAGCATGGAAATCGATCCGGCTGGTGACGGCATTCCCATTTCAGCATGGCCGCCCATGCCGCTGCTACCCATCGTCATGTAGCTGGGCAGCAGCGGCGACACCAGCGCGTCGATGGCGTCGGGTTTGACACCAATGAGATTGGTGCCACTGTGCCCCATCTGGTTCATCACATGATGCGTCATGTGACAGTGAACGGCCCAGTCACCCGGATTGTCGGCCATGAACTCCACAGTGCGCGTGGTTCCGACCGGCACCAGCACCGTTGCTTCCGGCCACTGTCCATCCGGTGCAATGTCTCCGCCGTCGGTGGCCACCACCCGCCAGCGCAGGCCGTGCACGTGAATCGGATGGTGACTCATGGCGCTGAGGTTGCCAAACCGAATACGAACGCGCTC
>JANMRE010000181.1:0-2697 GCA_031370885.1 Gemmatimonadaceae bacterium | reverse complement strand
GGCGCGCTGGCGGTACAGCAGTCCAATCCCGATGTGGTGTGGTCGGGTGGTGGTGAGACGCCCATTCGCGGCAACGTGTCGCATGGTGACGGTGTGTGGAAGAGCACCGACGCGGGGAAGACCTGGCAATACATGGGTCTCAAGGAAACCCAGTACATCTCGCGCATTCGCATCAACCCCGACAATCCCGACGATGTGTACGTGGGGGCGCTGGGGCATGTGTTTGGGCCGAACAAGGAGCGCGGTGTGTTTCGCACCACCGATGGCGGCAAGACATGGAAGAACATTCTCTTCCGCAATGACTCCACCGGTGTGGCGGACATGATCATGGATCCATCCAATCCAAAGATCATCTATGTCTCGTTTTGGCAGGCCGGTCGCACGCCATGGATGCTGGTGAGTGGCGGCTCGGGCAGTGGCATCTTCAAGACGATTGACGGTGGCGATACGTGGAGCGACATCACGCGCAATCCCGGACTGCCGCAGAGTGGGCCCATGGGTGCGATCGGTATCACGGTGTCACCGGCGAAGACCAGTCGTCTCTGGGCGATCATCGAGCACGAGCCGAATGGTGGCGTGTATCGCAGTGACGATGCGGGCGCGACGTGGACGTTCACGTCGGGCGATCGCAATCTGCGTCAGCGTTCATGGTACTACTCCAAGCTGTACGCCGATCCCAAGGACACGAACCTGGTGTACGCGCCGCAAGTGAGTTCCCTGGTGTCGAAGGATGGCGGCAAGACGTTTGCCCGCGGGTTTGGCGGCGGTGACAACCACGACATCTGGATTGATCCCACCAATCCCAAGCGCATCGCGGTGGCGCACGACAACGGCGTGATTATCACGACCGATGGTGGTACCACCTCCACGCGCGTGACTGCGCCCACGGGGCAGTACTACCATGTGCATCTTACCAGCCATTTCCCATACCATGTGTGTGGCGCAAAACAGGATGCGGGCTCGTCGTGCGGACCGGTGCGCGTGTCGGCACAGGGTGGTCGCGGTGGAGGCGGTGGGTTTCCCGGCGCAGGCGGCGCAGCGGCTGCACCCGCGTCACCGTACGCCGATTTCTACGGCGTGGCGGGTGGCGAGTCGGGGTATATCTCGTCGAATCCAAAGGACCCGGACATCATGTACGGCGCGAACTACGGTGGCAGTCTGGATGTGCTGAACCGTCGCACCGGCAAGTCCACGTCACTCGATCCGTGGCCACTCAATCCTATGGGTCACGACGCGAAGGATTCGTTTTATCGATTCCAGTGGACGTACCCCATTGTGCACTCGCCGCATGATGCGAACACCATTTATGTCGGTTCCAATGTGGTGTTCCGCAGCATCAACGGTGGCACCACGTGGACACCGATTTCGCGCGATCTCACGCGCAACGATCCGCGCACTCTGGGTGCGTCGGGTGGACCGATCACGAAAGATCAAACGAGTGTGGAGTACTATGGTACGGTATTCACGATTGCCGAGTCGAAGATCACGAAGGGGGTGATCTGGACGGGGTCCGATGACGGTCTGATTCACGTGTCGCGCGACAACGGCGTGACGTGGAAGAACGTGACACCGAAGGGACTGCCGGAGTGGATGCGCTGGTCGATTATTGAAGCCGGGCAACATGCGCCGGGCACGGCGTGGGCAGCGGGCAATCGCTACCAGATGGACGATTTCACGCCGTACCTGTATCGCACCACCGATTACGGTGTGACGTGGACGAAGATCACCAACGGTATCACGGCCGATCACTTTACGCGTGCGATTCGTGAAGATTTGCATCGTCCCGGTATGGTGTACGCGGCGACGGAGCGTGGTGTGTGGGTGTCGTACGATGCCGGTACCAACTGGCAGTCACTGCAGAAAAATCTGCCGCCGGTGCCGGTGAGCGACATGATGTTGCGCGATGATGATCTCGCCATCTCTACGCATGGTCGCGCATTCTGGGTGATGGAGAATCTCACGCCGCTGCGCTGGGCGCCTGAGCAGGAGTTGGCGGCGAATGCGCCCTATTTGTACAAGCCGGTTCCGGTGTTGCGATTGAACGGACAGGCGGCACCAACGTTTGTGTATCGGTTGCCGGCCGACTCGATGGTGGTGAAGTTCGAGTTCATGGACAAGGCAGGTAAACTGCTGGCGACCGTCGCATCGACCGATACCAATCCGACGCCACCGGCGGCGGGCGGCGGCGGTGGTTTTGGCGGCTTCGGAGGCCCTGTCGCGGCCAAGCCGACAAACCGGAAAGGCATCAACCGCTACACCTGGAACATGCGTCACGAGAGTGCGACGGTGTTTCGGGGCATGATCAACTGGGCGGGACGTGGCGGCGCGCCGGCCATGGCGCCGGGTACGTACACGGTGAAGATGACCGTCGGCAGCAACGTCCGGTGTCGTATCAATACGTTGTGAAGCCCGATCCGCGCAGTGAGGCCACCGAAGCAGATCTAGCGGAGCAGACACGCTTTGCGCTGCAGGTGCGTGATCGAGTGACGCAGGCGAACGAAGGCGTGATCGAGATCCGCAATCTCAAGAAGGATCTCACCGATCGCGCGCCCAAACTGACGCAGAATCCGACGTTCGGCCCGTTGGTGAAAACGTTTGCCGACAGCTTGAGTGCGGTGGAAGACTCGCTGTATCAGACGAAGAATCAGAGCGGTCAGGATCCGCTTAACTATCCGATTCGTTTGAACGATCAGATTG
>JANMRE010000125.1:0-17465 GCA_031370885.1 Gemmatimonadaceae bacterium | reverse complement strand
TCGAAGCAAAACGGCTGTGGCAGATCGTCAATCGCCCAAACGTCATGATCAAGGTGCCCGGTACGGTGGAAGGGGCAGACGCGGTGCGTCAGCTCATCGCCGACGGCATCAATGTCAACATCACGCTGCTGTTCGCGATTGAGGCGCACGCGCTGGTAATCGAAGCCTATCTTGCGGGCCTCGAGCAGCGCGTGTTGGCGGGCTTGCCCATCGACCGGATTGGGTCGGTGGCGAGTTTTTTCGTGAGCCGCGTCGATTCAGCCATCGACCGACAGTTGGAAACCATGGCGATTGCCGACGAACCGCACGCCAATGCGCTCCGTTTAATGCAGGGCAAGGCGGCGATCGCGAACGCAAAGCTGGCCTATCGTCTGTTCACGGAGTCCTTCAGCGGACCGCGCTGGGATGCCCTCGCGGCACGCGGCGCGCGCGTCCAGCGTCCACTCTGGGCCAGCACGAGCACCAAAAACCCCGCGTATCGCGATGTGATCTACGTCGAAGCGCTGGTCGGTCCCAACACCGTCAACACCTTGCCGCCCGCCACGCTTGAAGCATTTCGCGATCACGGCGAGGTGCGGCCAACGGTTGCGTCGGGGGTCACCGAGGCCGAAGACGCGCTCAACGCCCTTGAGAAAATGGGAGTATCAATGCGTGCCGTCACCGACCGCCTGCTTGTCGAGGGGCTGGCCTCGTTCGAACACTCTTTCGTGACGCTGTTGGCCGGACTTGCGCGCAAGCGCGCCGCCCTCGCGTCCGCCACTATCCCGGGAGCGCCCGTTGCTGTCAGCCACTGAGCCCGTTATGACCATTCCCCGCACCGGACCTGAGCGCGCGATCGCCGCCACCGATACAACCGATTCCGCACCCGCCTTTCGTCGCGCGCACGTCCCCCGAACCAAAATCGTGGGCACCCTTGGCCCGGCCAGCAATACCGCCGAAGCCATTCGGGCGCTGATCGACGCAGGCCTCGATGTGGCACGCATCAATTTTTCACACGGGACCCACGAACAGCACGAGCGCACCATCGCTACGGTACGCGAGGTTTCGGCGTCGCTCAACCGTCCGGTAGCGATCATGGGCGACCTGCAGGGACCGCGTATTCGCATCGGCGATCTTCCGGCCCCAAGGGAGCTCGAGCCTGGAGTGACCCTGGTCCTGGTGCCCGAGCATCTGGCGGGCGATGGCGACATCCCCGTCACCTACGACGAGCTGTCAAATGACGTGGCCCCTGGAAACCGCATTCTCGTCAACGATGGACTGATTGAACTGGTGGTGACGGCCGTGAATGAGTTGCGCGTGACGGCAACCGTGGTGCACGGCGGGACGCTCTCCAGTCACAAGGGCATGAACCTGCCCGGCATTGCCGTGTCGGCACCATCTATCACCGACAAGGACAAGGCCGACATCGTTTTTGCGGTGGAGCACGATCTGGATGCCCTGGCCCTCAGTTTCGTCAGGCGCGCCGAAGATATCGAATCACTCCGCGCGTTGATTCCGAAGTCGATTCTCATCGTTGCCAAAATCGAGAAGGACGTCGCGCTGCAGAATATCGAGGAGATCCTCCGCGCCTCCGACGCCGTGATGGTTGCCCGCGGCGATCTTGGCGTTGAACTGCCGTTCGAAGAGGTGCCCATCGCACAAAAGAACATTATTGCGTTGGCTAACCGCATGGGACGTCCGGTCATTACCGCCACGCAAATGCTGGAATCGATGATCGAGAATCCGCGCCCCACACGCGCCGAAGCCAGCGACGTGGCCAACGCCATTCTCGACGGCACGGACTGCGTGATGCTGTCGGCCGAAACCGCCACGGGTGCCTATCCGCGTCTTGCCGTAGAAGCGATGCGGCGCATCATTCACGAAATCGAAACACATCCGCTGCCGCACTTCGCGCTGCGCCCGGAGCGTCGCATTCTGAACGGGGTGAATACGGAAGAGGCGATCGCCGCCGCCACGGTGGCTGCCGTGCGTATGCTCGAGGCACCACTGGTGGTGGTGTTCACCAAGAGCGGATTCTCGGCCCGCATCGTGGCGTCTCACCGTCCCACGGTACCCATCCTTGCGCTCACCGACGAACCGCGCGTGTGTCGCCAGTTGTCGTTGGTGTGGGGCGTTGTACCGCGTCTTGTGCCCACGGCACGCGGGTACGATCACATGGTCGCCATGGCACTGCGTGAGGCCCTCGATCTGGGAATGGTCACCAAAGGCGATCGTGTGCTGGTAACCGCCGGCGTTCCCTTCGACGTGCCGGGGACAACAAATCTGCTCAAGGTCGAAACCGTGTGACACTGGACGCGGTGCGGAACGCGGCCGTGCGCCTCCGGTTTCTGGGCACCGGCACCAGCTTCGGTGTCCCACAGATCGGCTGCCACTGCGCCGCGTGTCAGTCAACCGACCCGCGCGACAAACGCACACGCTGTGGGGCCATCATCGAAACCGAAGATGGCACGCGCCTGTTGATCGACACACCGCCGGAACTGCGACTGCAACTCGTGGCGGCTGGAGTGACCCATATCGACGCCGTGCTGTTCACGCACGAACATGCCGATCACATCCACGGCATCGATGATCTGCGCGCCTTCACCATGCATCGCGAATCACCGCTCGAGCTCTACGGCAACGCCGCCACACTTGAGATTCTCCGTCAGCGATTTCCGTACATCATCGATGACCGGATGCGACCACTCCCGGGCACCACCAAGCCTGAGGGGCGTTTGGTGGCCGTGCAGGCCGGCATTCCGTTCGCCGTGCGCAGCGCGACCGTGTTGCCAATCGCGATCCCGCACGGACGCACGCCCGTGCTCGGATTTCGGATCGGCGACATGGCGTACATCACCGATGCGAAATCGCTCCCCACGTCGGCGCGTGACGCGCTGGCGGGTGTGCGTGTGCTGGTCATCAACGCTCTCTTGCACGCGCAACATCCAACCCATTTGTCGATCGCCGAGGCTGTTCAGGTTGCACGGGACATCGGCGCGGAACGCACGTTTCTTACGCATCTGACCCACGAAAGCCTTCACGCGACGCTGGCCGCCGAGTTGCCAATGGGCATCAGCCCCGCGTACGACGGCTTGGTGGTGACACTCGACCCGGACCCAACGAGATGACTCTGTCTATCGACTTCACCAACATGATGGCCGGCGCGCTCCCCAACGAACTCGGGATCACCGAGTCGCAATGGCACGATGCGCGCGCCTCGTTTGCGGCGGCGCACGCGGCAGTCGAGGCGCAGCGGGCGTCGCTGGGGTTTCTCGCCCTACCCACCAATGAGCCACTGCTCGCCGCGAGTCTCAACGTCGCAGAGCAGGTACGTGGACGATTCAGCGATGTGTTGCTGCTTGGCATTGGCGGTTCCGCATTGGGTCCGATCGCGCTCCGCACCGCGTTGCGCCCACTCGCCTGGAACACGCTCGATGCCGCCGCGCGCGAGGGGCATCCTCGCCTGCATGTGCTCGACAACGTCGACCCGGGAACCATCGCCACCGTGCTCGCACGGCTTGACCTCACGAAAACGCTGGTGCTTGTCGTGTCCAAGTCGGGTGGCACGGTCGAAACAATGGCTCAGTATCTCATTGTGCGCGACGCGCTGGGGGGCGCCCTCGGTGACGCGCGGGCGCGCGAACACCTTGTATTCGTGACCGATCCCGAGGTTGGTGCACTGCGACGGATCTCACGTGCCGAAGGCATTACCACACTCGACATCCCGCCCAACGTTGGCGGACGGTTTTCAGTGTTTTCGCCGGTCGGAATCCTTCCCGCCGCGCTGATTGGCATCGATGTGCGGGCGCTGCTGGCGGGTGCCGCACACGTCACTGAACGGGCGGCAAGTAATGATCCGTCCACCAATCCGGCGGGCACATTTGCCCTGTTGCAGTGGCTCGCCGATACGCGCCATGGACGTCACATTCAGGTACTGATGCCGTACGCCGACCCGCTTCGCGATATCGCGTTGTGGTTCGTGCAACTGTGGGCGGAATCGTTGGGGAAAACCCGCGCCGATGGCACCTTCACTGGGCCCACCCCGGTGCCAGCCGTGGGCGCAACCGATCAGCATTCGCAAGTCCAGCTGTTCATGGAGGGACCGCGCGACAAGACGGTCACCTTTATCACCCTGCGCGGTCGCGAACTGGACGGGCCCATTCCGCCGCGGCACGGCGACATTCCGGAACTGTCGTACCTGCGCGGACACACCTTGGGCGAGTTGCTCGACATCGAACGACGGGCAACGGCCGGGGCACTGGCCGCACGCGGCCGCTTCAATGCCAACATCAGCATCGATGCCGTGGATGCGTGGCACGTGGGCGCGCTCCTGCAACTGTTCGCGCTGGCTACCGCATACGCCGGTGCCCTGTACGGTGTGAACGCGTTTGATCAGCCCGGCGTGGAGCTTGGCAAACAGTTTGCCTACGCCATGCTCGGCAAGCCCGGCAGTGACGCCGCGCGGGCAGAGTGGGATGCGTTACCCAAGCCCGATCCGCGCTGGTGTGTGTAAGGTGCGCACCCCCGCTTTGTGACGATTCCCCTTGCCGGGGGTGACCCACTGATGGGAAGTTTGAATGATGTCCGAACCAACATATTTGCTCGCGTCTTGTGTCGCGTCACCGTCCGCCATCCATATCGCCGATGACTCCTGAATCCTCGTCCACGACTTTCCTTCTTGGTGGTGCCGTCACGGTGGAAGCCGGACGCGTGCATTTGCACGACGCCACCGCATTGACCACGGCGCATATGGACACGCTTGTCTGGCAAGCCGTGTTCGCCGACGAAGCGGAGCGCAATACGGCGCGCTGGCTGCTCTGGGAATTGGGTCAGATTGCCGGTGTGCGTCCGGCCTCCATCCACGAGCTGTACATCGCGCGCGGCCGGGGCGAGTGCGGCGGATTTACGGTGCCGGCAATGAACGTGCGCGGCATGAGCTACGACACCGCGCGGTCGATCTTTCGCACGGCAAAGGCCATGGATGCGGGCGCGTTCATTCTCGAAATCGCCCGGTCCGAGATTGCCTACACCGAGCAGCGTCCGGCCGAGTACGTGTCGGTGATGTTGGCGGCGGCCATGCGCGAGGGGTTCCGCGGGCCGCTGTTCATTCAGGGGGATCATTTCCAGGTCAACCACAAGAAGTACGCCGTCGATCCGGTTCCGGAGGTGAATGCCGTCAAGGCCATCGTCCACGAAGCGGTTGCCGCCGGATTTTACAACATCGATGTGGACACGTCGACGCTGGTTGATCTGTCAAAGCCAACCCTCACCGAGCAGCAGCGCCTGAACTACGAGGTGTGCGTGGACATCACCCGCGCCGTGCGAGCCGAAGAGCCAGCCGGCGTCACCATCTCCATCGGGGGTGAGATTGGCGAGGTGGGCACGGAAAACAGCACGCCGGCGGAACTTGAAGCCTTCATGGAGGGTTTCGACCGTACATTGGCAGCGCAGGCACCGGGTATGGCAGGTCTTTCAAAAATTTCAGTGCAATCGGGCACGTCCCACGGTGGCATCGTGCTCGCCGATGGCTCCATTGCCGATGTGAGGCTCGACTTGGACACCCTGTCCACGCTCTCGAATATGGCGCGTGAGCGGTATGCCATGTCGGGTGCCGTACAGCACGGCGCGTCCACGCTGCCCGACGGAGCGTTCAATAATTTTCCCCGCACCGAGACGGCAGAGATTCATCTCGCCACGAACTTCCAGAACATGATGTACAATCACCTGCCAAGCGACCTCCGTGAGGAGATCTACGCCTGGTTGTCGGTGAACGCGAAAGACGAGCGCAAAGCCACCGACAGCGATGAGCAGTTTTTCTACAAAACGCGCAAAAAAGCCATCGGTCCGTTCAAGAAGAAACTCTGGTCGTTGCCTGCCGATATGCGCGCGAAACTAGGGGAAGCCTATGACGCAAAGTTCACATTCCTTTTCACGCAACTCGCTATCGGCGGCACACGCGACACGGTGGCGAAATATGTGAAGCCCCCCCTGCAACACCGCTCGGCCCCCGACGGCGCCACGAAATTCGTCGCCGCACCCGACGACGCAGATCTGTCCGACTGAGTACAGGAACACGAGAAAGGATTACTTCCTACTTTGTAAAGAGTACTTGGTACTCAGTTGAAGTACTTGGTACTCAGTTGAAGTACCTGGTACTCAGTTCCAAGTACTTCCGACTTATTACTTCTTACTTCCTACTTTGAACCCGGAGGTTCAATTGACTCGACGTGACGAATACGACGACGACCGGATCGTAATGGTGGAGCAGGGTGGATCCAGCGGCATTGGCATGTTGTTGCTGGGTCTGGCCGTCGGCGCCGGCGCCGCGCTCCTGTTCGCGCCTGCGAGTGGGCAGGAAACGCGTGAGCGCATTCAACGCGAAGCGCGTCGCGCCGGCAAGCGCGTCAAGGATTTGACCGATGAGGCGAGCGACGAACTCGCCGGCCGTGTCGATCGCACACGGGCGCGTTTCGACGAGCGTGTGGAGCAGGCACGCGACGCCGTGCGGTCGCGCACGCAAGCCGTGAGTGATGCGGTAGACGCCGGACGCGAAGCGGCCGCGCAGGCGCGGGTCGAGCTGGAGCGTGCGGTCGCCGAGTCCAAGCGGGCGTATGCCGACAGCCGACGCGCCTACCGCGACGCGCGCCGACACGACCGATCGCTCGCCGATGTGCCGCTGGCCGACGCTCCCGGTGGCATCGCCTCTTCGGAGGCTGGACCGGATTCCGCTGACAGCGCTGCGCGCGACGGCTGATGTCTGGTGGGATGTTGTCCGTCGCATCTGGAAACAGAGCGACGAAGACAACGTCCTGTTTCTGGCTGGAGGGCTGGCATTCAACGTGCTGCTCGCCCTTGTGCCGTTTGTCCTGCTCTTGATTTCCGGGATCGCGCTGCTGCTGGGGCGCGAACCGGATGAAGCAGCGCGTACAGTCGCGGGATTGTTGCAGGCGTTCCTGCCCATCGGCTCGCCGTCGGCCATCGATCTGCTCAGCAGTATCATCGGCGATGTGCTGCGGACACAAGGTGCGGTCACGTTGTACGCCGCCATCGGATTTGCCTGGTTCTCCACTCGACTGTTTGGTTCATTGCGGAGCGTGTTGGCGCTCATTTTCGACGGCACCGATCGTGGCATCGTGGTCGGCAAGCTGTTCGACTTTGGCGCGACCATTGTGGCGACCATGGCGGTCGTTGTGTACATCGCCATGTCGGCCTATCTCGACCTCGCCACCACGCGGGGTGTGCAGTTGCTCATGCGCATGGGGCTGCGCGAGTCGGCTATGGGTAGCCTTACGTACGTCACCGGTCGACTGCTGGCCATTTCCATCATGTTCAGCCTGTTTTACGCCATGTATCACGGGCTTCCGCGTCGACGCCCACTGGTGCGCACGGCCTTGACGGCGGCGGCCGCCGCGGCGCTGCTGTTCGAGGGTGCGCGCCACGTCTTTGCGTTGCTGGTTCGCCAGTTCGATCCGAGCTCGCTCTACACCGGTACGATTGCGGTGATCGTGGCCGTCGTGTTCTGGACCTATTACGGCGCGCTGCTGTTTCTCATCGGCGGCGAGATTGCGCAGGCCGTCGAACTGCGGCGTGCGGAACTGGTAGCGCTTGACCGCCGCGATCTGCCTACCCCAGCCAGAAAAACAGGCGGCGGCAAGACGGCGGCGCCACGCCTGCCACGACGCACACCACCGCCCCGCAAGTCATCCTGATCGTCCCCGTCCTTCCATCACACTCCGGTCTGCGATGTCTCAACCCGTGATCGATTTGCGCAGCGATACCGTGACGCGCCCCACCGCTGCCATGCGACGCGCCATGGCCGACGCGGAGGTTGGCGACGATGTGCTGGACGGTGATCCCACTACGCGACGACTCGAAGCGCTTGTCGCCGAGATGCTGGGTAAGGAACGGGCGCTGTTTTTCCCCACCGGTACCATGGCGAATCAGGCGGCCATCTGGTTGCTCTCCCGACCCGGCACCGAGATCCTTGTCGATGGCGACGCACATATCGTGACGTCGGAGATGGCGGGAGCGGCAGCGTTTTCCGGCGTGCAGGTCCGCGTGGTACACGCGGCGCATGCAGTGATGAACGCCGCCGACGTCATGGCGTCGCTGCCTACGGCCGGTGACGCACCGGAGCAAACCCTCCTTTGCGTCGAAAACACGCACAACAGTGCGGGCGGTGCCGTCACCACGTTGGACGGAATGCTAGCGCTGCGTGATGTGGCCTCGCGTGCCGGGCTGGCGATTCACCTGGATGGCGCGCGACTCTGGAATGCATCGGCCGCAACCGGCACATCACTGGCCAGCTTCGCGGCATGTGCCGATACGGTGATGGTGTCCTTTTCCAAGGGGCTCGGCGCGCCCGTTGGTGCGGCGCTGGCCGGACCGGCCGACGTTATTGAGCGCGGCGTGCGGGTGCGCCGACGATTGGGCGGCGGCATGCGACAGAGCGGCATAGTGGCCGCCGCAGCGCTGCACGGCATTGAGCACCACGTGGCGCGGCTTTCCGATGATCATGCGTCGGCGCGCTACCTCGCTCAAGCAATTGACGGCATCGGTGGCGTGCGTGTTGTCGCGCCGGATACGAACATCGTGATGATCGATCTGCCTTCGCCGTGCGCGAGCGATGTGGTGGCCCGGGCGAGAAGTCATGGCGTGCTTATTTCGCACTGGCACGCGTCACGGGTGCGCGCTGTGACGCATTTGGATGCTCCGGCCGACGTGGTTGCCGAAGCTGCGCGGAGATTGGAGAGGGCGCTGGCATAATGCGACGGCATGCGAGGTGGAGGCACATCCGGATTACTGCGAGTTGGGAAGGGCGAGGCGCGGTTGCGCACAGGTCCCCCCCTGCCAATATGGGGTGAGACGACTCCCCTCGCGCGCGCGAAAGCGCCTACTTCGGAGATCCTGCCGACGACACTGCAGGCATCAACCGAAGAGCGTTCTGGCAGGACACTTTCTTGAGCACTGCATCTGGCAAGTCGATACCATAGAGTCTCCAGAATGCGTGATAGACGCTTGTGCGAAGAGAGCCTCCTCGCGACGCATTGATTGTCACCGCGGTTGAGATCCGCAATCCGCGCGTGAAGTGCCGCGTGCGTCTATGTTTGCGCGCATGAGAACCACCGCCATGGAGGTCCGTGTTGACACACTGGCGGTCGCGATGGCGGTGAACGTGATCGCACGTCGAAACACTCAAGCCCATGAGCGCGAAGGCGGGCGAAGGCGTAGCAGGCGAAGGCGTCAGGTCGTTGCGGCATGCGCCGCCAAGCGGAGCTCGCCTCCGAGCCGACGGAGTATCGAACGGCGGTTGGGGGACCTGCCCTTAGACTCGTGGTTCCAGCAGTAAGAGATTCTTGAAGTAGTCACGATAGAACCCGCGATCGCGTGTGAGCAGTCTGTCGGCCTCAACCTGTGCGTGCGCACCGATGAGGAAGTCGGGCACAACTCGCATTGGCGCCTTGCCCTTGGTGCGTCGTGACAGATAACGCCCAAACATCTCTCCAGCGAGCAGTGCGCAGGCGCGCGACGACGGCACGTAGTCAATGGCCCAGTCATCAAGGAATCGCTCAATGTCGCCAACTCGGAATGCTGGTCGAATTTCCGCCAGGACACAGTCGCTGACAACTAACACACCCGCGGCGGTGGCCGATCGCAACGCCGCTTCGGAGTCGGCCGAGTACGCGGGGTCATCAACAAGCACGTCGAGCAGGATGCTGGAATCAACCGCCGTTCGCACCGCCACCTCGGGAGCGCTCGAGGTACGCATCCACCGAGAGCCCATGCGGCAAGGTGCATCGTCCACGCCACTTCATGAAGACATCTTCAACGCCCGCCTTCTTTCCGATGAACTCCCCTTTGTGCGTGCGCAGCTCGATAACCGTACCGGCGCGAAGGCCCAGGGCCTGCCGGACGGCTTTGGGAATCGTGATCTGGCCTTTTTCAGAGATCGTCGTTTTCATACCAGGAAGGTATGAATTCCTACCGCCTCAGTCAATCCTTGCGAAACGAGCGTCGTGTTCAGCGGCACGCCATTGCGGTCGTACGCCGCAACAGGCCTGGCCTACGGCTGCGTCAACCACTGCACAGCCCGCGGGACGACCTGCGCCGTGTCGGCAATCTCCTCGTCGGGTGCGATCCGGTCACCACACAGCGTCTTGTTCCGATCGGCCATCGTCGAGACCGTCAGGATGAGCAGTCCGCCATCCGTCATGGGGAAGCTCAGGTTCGCCGTGGAGAACCCCCACGATGCCGCGCCGAACGAACGGGTGTTCGGACGCTGGCGGAATGTGATGAGAGTGGCTTCGCCGGCACTCGAGATCGTGGTGTTTTGCAACACGGTCACCCTGGGCCGCGGTCGCTGTAGATGGTACGCGGTGCTGACCGACTGGATGACCTTGCCGCTCAGCCACGATGCACCGTCGTGATACTCCCAGGCGTCCGCGACACCGAAGGGATCGATGAAGTACCCGATGATGCCGCTCTCACCGATGAGCGGTCCGAGCCCGGCTATCATCGGCCACATGTTGCCACCGCCGTTGCCACGCAGGTCGATGATCCAACCAACCAGGTCGTTGCGATCGGCCGCACGAATCGTGGCGTGAATGCCGTCGGCAAACGCCAGTGCGGCAGTACCGCCTTGGTTGAACGATCCGACCTTGACGTACCCGAAGTTTGGCGGCAGCGCGGGTGGCGTTTTCGTCGGCGTGCTGCAGGTGCGCGTCCGTACGAAGATGGTGCGCCCCGAAACGGGGATGTACTGGTTGTGACCGTCGCCGAGCATGGTGAGCGCGGTTCGTATTGCCGGATAAGCATCGCAAGGGCTGTGCGTGAACGCGGTCGCCCCGGGTCTCACGCGCACGCCACTCACGGCTCGAATCAGGGGCTCGGCCACCGCTTCCGACGCCTCGCGTGTATTGCGGACCGCTATTGCTGCGTGGGCGATGCTCGTTGGCGCGATTCGACTGTGGTGAAGTCGTCGCGCCCGGGGTTGCTTTGGTGGACGCAAGACCTATGGCGATGTGGAAAGGGAGTCCCGTGACGATGCTGACGACGCTGAGGCCGCAGCAAGCCCACGGTCGTAGGTAAGCGACTCTCGAAACGCCGCCGCCTGCGCGCGAATGGTCACCAGCTCCTGGGCCGGCATGGCATCGAGATGGGTCAGCATCATGCGCATGCGCGGATGCGTGGCAAAACGTTCACGATGATGGGCCAGGAAGTCCCAATACAGCGTATTCATTGGACAGGCGTCGTGACCATTTCGCTTGTTGACGTCGTACTGACACTGGCCACAGTAGTTGCTCATGCGCTTGATATACGCGCCGGATGACACATACGGCTTCGTGGCGAGCGTGCCACCGTCACCAAAGGTGCCCATGCCGATCACGTTCGGCAGCTCGACCCATTCATACGCGTCGGTGAACGCGCTCCAATACCACCGCGACAACGCCGCCGGTTCAACGCCAAGGAGGGTCGCGAAGTTGCACTGCACCATGAGCCGCGCGATGTGGTGAACGCGACCGTGATCGCGAACCTGCGTGAGCGTGTCCGCGAGACCGCGCATGCCGCACGCCTCGCCGGTCGCACCAGATGCATCGTACGCCTCACCGTTCGGCGCCATCAGAATTCCGTGTTTACGCCGCATGTCGCGGTAGAACCATTCCATGCGAAACTCCTTGCGCCCAGATGCCCATGCGCTGAACTCGTCGTGCGTGGCAAGGAAGCCACGATCTTCACGCAGCGTGAGCGACACATTGGACTCGGCGAGCAGCGCTGCGGCGAAGTGACGCATCGCCGAGAGTACCAGCGCCTGCTTTTGTCGATGCCACGGTAGCGATGCGCCCTTGGCAATCGATTCGAGCAACCACGACCACGTCATCACGCGGGCCGCGAGGGATGTTCGCAATCGCTCGAGAACACTCCCACGGTGCCACTATCGAACCAGCGCGTGGCCCTCGGCGGCCAGATCGTTGCGGGCCGGCTATCGCAGCAAGACGATTCCAAGGCTCATCGCCAACATCACGATTGCCGGCAGCGATTTCATCGGCGCATCCGCTACTTTGACGTGCATCGCGATAGCACCACACATCAGCGCGGCCACTACTCCGGCAGCCGCGCGCACCGGCAACGGCAACCAGAGTCCGGCCAGGAGGATGATGCCGGCTGTGACCTTGAGCGCGCCAACCACGAACCGCAGGGAATCCGGCAACCCGTACGCCGCGAATTCTTCCTTGAGCGACTTGGCGCCGCCGCCACGATAGGGCGTCCTGCGTCCGGAACGGACGAGCCAGACATTCAGCAGCCCCAAACCAACAAGGATCTGCAGCACCACGGGCACTGAAAATGAATTCACGATGTTAACCCTCCATGTACGAGATGCGTACGCCCAAGCTGTCTGCGCCAAGCGGCAACCAGAAGCCCGTCCGACGGCGATGAATGTAGCCTACGTGCTGGCGAACGCCCTGTCGATTCCGGTGTTCCTCGGGTACGGCCTCCTGTGTGTATTGTCAGCTGGGATGGTGGAAGAGTTCCAGCGCTATGGCTTAGGCCGTTTTCGCTTCATAGTCGGGTGGCTCGAAGTCGCCGGCGCCCTTGGTTTGGGCGTTGGATTCGCCGTCCCGCTAATCACCGTGCTGAGCGCCACAGGCTTGGCTGTGCTCATGCTGTTTGCGGTGTTGGCTCGCATGCGGGTGCGCGATACGTTGCTGCAGACAGCGCCCGCGCTGGTGTTGCTGCTCGTGAATCTGTTTATCGCCAGCTATGCCTTCAGCGTTGCTCCGGTGCGGTGACGAGCACCCAGGTGCAAGGCGCTTCCGCGCGACCGCCGCGGCGCTGGTGCGGAGGTGCCTCAGGATCTCATCGACGGCACCGACGCAGCATATTGCTGCGGTGCAGCCCTGCAAGGACAAATCTGAAGGCGCCGGTTCTCGTCACAGGAGGTCACAGTTTCCGAAGCGTCAGTGCTGGCAACTTCTATTCGTGCGGAATCGATGTGAGCGGAAAAAGTCCTGGTGTTGGGGCCCGAACCCGGACCCCGTCTTCGGAGGCGATGGCCGCGTACGGAACGCGGCAATTCCGTTGGTCCGACGGGACCAGGACTCCCCCCGTTGTGCTCGCGGCGCAAAGAGCACTGCTCGTGTGGGTGAAACAACGGTGCCGCGAGCGCTGAACGTGCGACCGCCCCGTTACTGAGTGCCGTTGTTTCCCACGCGGTCTGCGCCAACAGCCAGCGTGCGTTCTACTCTGGCGAAGCGATAAACAACTACAGCGTCAGCGCGGGATGTTCGCGTGCGAACGTGCGTCGATGCTCGATCCATGAGCGCCACAGCGACGACGTGCCGTACATCACATGCGCCTGACAAATGCGGAGCACCGTGGTCGCCGTCGCGCCCCATGGATCGAGCGCAATCTCCTGCGCAAGCGGTCTCCATGCGTCGAGATCACCGAGATCAAGGAGCGCATCGAGGGCGGCGGGGCCGAGTGTACGGACCGTCGCGTCGTTGGCGTAGTCGAGATGGCGGAAACGCACGCTATGTCTCCCCGACCACCAGGTCCATGACATCAACGGCCAACGCGCGGGCGGCATCGGCGACATTGGTCCACTCACGCCAGCGCAGGGCTAACTCACGATAGTGCGCCAATTCCACCTGCGCGAGATCGTAGGGCGCGGGCTCGGCGAGCTGCTTCGCGAGCTGCGTCGCAATCCGTCGTCCGTCGGCGCCAATTTGATCTTCGTAGTACTCGTCGAGGCTCATCACCGCCTCTGCAGCCCGCTGCGGACCGAGACGATCTGCGAGTGCGACCACATCGAGGTAATCGCGTGTCGCGTTGCGACGCAGGACCAGCCACGACTTGATCCGAAAAATTTCCTCAAGGGTTGGCACGCGCACAACACGTTGTGCAATGATGATTTGCTCCGTATCCAACGGGCGTCGACGAATCAGTTGTCGGATGCCCGTTTCAATCCCGTTGAGACTTCCCAGGATCAGGACCTGCGGTCGCACGCGTGACGTTACCCAACCGTCCGTCTGCTCGAGCGCGTGCAGAACCGCATCAAACCGCTGGGTCAGGTCCGTCAGGACGTGATCGTCGTCGAATGAAATCCGGTGCGCGGCGTGGTGCGCTGCGGAGGTACCGCCAACCAGCACGGCATCCGGCAGGATCTGCTGCAGGTGCGCAGCCGCTTCGAGCACCTTGGTAAATAGCGGGCTGGTCACAAGTCAGTCCTGTGTGTCACAGGGCATGCAAAAGACTAAACTGCGCCAGCAGTCAATCGGAGGGCGTGTCACCAGCCCCTCATCGTCGCCACCTCAATCAGGGAGCGACCTCCGGACTCTGCGGAAGGGAGCCTTACGGCAAGCGCAGGAAAACGCATTCCGGGCTTGACGCGGGGGCCCCTTTTAACCGGGTCGCATTGGCGCTGCTCCACAGGCCGCCATCGGCGATTGCCGAACGACGTACTCGTTGCCTCGGAATGAGGACCGGGTGACCGACGCGGATCAGTCGCCGAGCAAACCTTCCTTGCGAACGGAGGATTGCAACACCATGCTACAGTCCCATGGTGGGGTGACCCCTGTGGTCGCCCTGATACTCACGTGCTTCCACATCGAACTGGAGGTGCCTATGCGTTCCAGCTTTGCAGCGGCCGCGTGTTTCGTATTCGGACTGGGGGCGCTCGTGCTGCCGACCACCGGCGTCGTTGCCCAAGGCGCACGCCCGACGCTTGCTCCCAACTTGATGGCCGTGCGCGCTGCCCTTGAGAAGTACCAGGATCCCATTGTGGCGGTTCACGATGGCTATTTCTCCACCCTCGGATGCGTGGACTACCCGGCGGGCGGAGGGGGAATGGGCGAGATGGCGTACAAGCCTGGTGGTATGGGCGTGCACTTCCTGAACCCCGCGCTGATCGGCCCGAAACTCGACTCGCTGAAACCGCAGGTGTTGATCTATGAACCCGTCGGAAATGAGCTGCGGCTCGTCGCGGCGGAATGGTTCGTCCCGACCGACGTCTCGAAGGAAGCCCCGACGATCTTCGGGAAAAAGCTGGACGGGCCGATGGAGGGCCACGCCCCGGTCTTGCCGGCTGAGCTACATCACTGGGATCTGCATGTGTGGCTCTGGAAGGACAACCCCAATGGCTTGATGCACTCGACCAATTCGACAATCAAGTGCCCCGATGGCCCCTACACGTTCCATGAAAAAGCGGTGAAGATGGTGAAGATGGTGAAGCATTAGCGCATCGCGCGGTGACCGCCGCGGCGCGTTTGCGCCGCGGCGTTGGTTGTGCGACACGCGAACCATGCCGTGACGACGCGGTTCCGCTTGCCCCTCGTACCATTCACGCCCCATGCGAAGAGAGGTTGCAATGCTGCCTTATGAGACCGAGTCTCCGCGAAAGGTCGGCGTGCGCACCGGTCTTTCGATGATCGTTGCGTCTGTGATACTGAGTCCACTGATCACGTTTGTCGGCGCTCTGCTGCCGAGCCGCGAGAACACCATTGTGGACGAATTGCCAGCGATGGCCTTCACGGCAGCACTGATCGGACTGGCAATCGCCGGCGTGGCGCGCGTCGGGTACGCGCTGGTCGCGGAGCGCGGGCGTTCGCACCTGGGAGCGTCGACAACTGTGGACCACCTCGGTCGATCGCGCAGCGAAAGAGTCGAGGTGGAGCCGATTCAAGATCGGCCGCGCGAAATCCGCTCGCGGTTCGACACCCCTGTCTAGATCGATGCGCTGCCGCAAATCCCTGATCTTTTTCGCGCTTCTTGGTGCCGAATCAACCCAATCGGCCGCGCAAACGCCGGTCACATCGCGATCCATTGCGTTCACCACCACGGAAGGGACTTGGCTGTCGCTTGACGTTGCCCCCGATGGTCAGCGACTCGTTGTTGAGCTGCTGGGGGACATCTATGCGATGCCCGTCGCGGGTGGAGAAGCGCGCCGACTCCTGGCCGGTCCGGCGTTCGAATCGCAACCACGATTCTCCCCCGACGGGAAGTCGCTCGTGTACATCAGCGATGCCTCGGGCTCAGACAATGTCTGGAGGACGCACCATCTTCGTGACGATCATCGAAGGCGGCTCGCGTGCCGCAGAGATCTGGCGTGTAGACCTGGCGACCGGCGCCGAATTGAAAGTGGTGGAGAACGCCAACGGACCGGCCGCACCGCTCGTCTCGTCTCCCGCGCCCGGAGCGTACAGTGCCATGCCGTCGGCCGACGGCAGTCAGCTGTACTACACATCCGTCACGCCGCGCGTGTACGGGAGTCGCAGTGGCGCCATCAGTACCATCATGCGTCGTTCCCTCACATCCGGCGCGCCGGAGCGCCTTGCCCTTGAGGGCGTGAGCCCAATGAAGCCCGTCGTCTCGCGCGACGGCCGCTGGCTGGTGTACGTGTGTGTGTACGAAGGCGTCACCGCACTCAAAGTGCGCGACTTGCGTGATGGCACCGAGCGGTGGCTGCACCGTGCACTGCAACGGAATCAGTTGGAGGCGCGGGCCGATCGTGACGTGATGCCGAACTTCGCTATCACGCCGGATGGCGCTTCCGTACTCATCGAAGTGGATGGGCGCGTTCATCGCATCGCCATCGCCGATGGGCGTGACGCGATCATCCCGTTTTCGGCGCAGATCGCGATGGACATCCCGGCGCCACTCGATTTCCCCCAACGTGTGGACACCGACGTCGTGCGCGCACGACGCATACAGCACGTGGTGCTGGCCACTGGTGGTCGCGTGGCCTTCTCAACGCTGGCCCGTATCTACATTGGCGACGATGGCAAAGCGCCGCGACGACTCACCAGCACCGAACGTCCACGCGAGTTCATGCCGGCATGGTCGGCCGATGACCGATGGATTGCGTACGTGACGTGGGACGAAACCGGTGGCGCGCTGTGGAAGGCGCGCGTCGATGGCCGCGAAGCGCCGGTGCGACTGTCCACCACTGCGGCGTTCTGGGCCGATCCGGTGTGGAGTCCCGATGGACACGCCGTATTGGCCTTGCACGCACCATTGGGCGCCTCACGCCAGGCGCCCACGCTGATTCCGCCTGATGCGCAGCTCGTGCAAGTTCCTGCCAACGGTGGGCCAGCTGAGCTCGTGGTGCCAGCAGACGGGATGCGGCATCCGCGTTTTGGGGGCGAGGCCAATCGCGTGTATCTGAGTGCGCCACGCGGCGGTGGCAGCTCGGTGCTGATGGATGGCACCGGTCGCCATGCAGAGGCGGCAGTACGGGAATTTCCTGCGCCACCAACCGACGCGATGGCGGTGGCCTGGCGCGCAGACGGCACGCCGTTGGCGTGGGTGCGCGGCATGACGTTGTTGCGCTCGAAGGACGGTGGTCCGGTCGAAAATCAGTCGCTCTCCGTCACGGTGCCGCGACCCCGCGTGATAGGCACAACGGTCCTGCGTGGCGCGACGGTTATCACCATGCGCGGTGATGAAGTGATTCCCAACGCCGACGTGGTGGTGACCGGTTCGCGGATCGC
>JANMRE010000112.1:0-9069 GCA_031370885.1 Gemmatimonadaceae bacterium | reverse complement strand
GCGCTGGACATAGGCGTTGCCAGGCACGCCGGGCACTGAATCACTTTTGCGCCAATTGGCGCCACCGTCTTCGGTGATCTGAATGAGACCGTCGTCGGTGCCAACAAACTGCAGCCCATCCTGTTTCTGCGACTCGGCGATGGTGCTGATGTTGCTGTAATAGGCCGTCGACTGATTCTTGGCGATCGCGTCGGGGCCCCACACCTTGCCCATCACCGGCATGGCGTTGCGATCGACCTGTCGCGTGAGGTCGCCGCTGATGGGCTTCCAGCTGTTGCCGCGGTCGTCGCTGCGATAGAGGCGCTGCGACGCCGTGTACAGCCGCGTGTGCGAAAAAGGCGAGATGATAATGGGCGTGTCCCAGTTGAAGCGGCTGGGGGCTTCGCCGCGACCCACCGCAGGCTGAATGCCGATGGCTTCGCCCGTGTGCACATCATGGCGTACCATGCCGCCACCCTGGCTTTCCGCGTACACGGTATAGGGATCTTCCGGGTCAACGCGCGACACGAATCCGTCACCACCGGTGGTGACAAACCAGTCGGTGTTGAGGATGCCGTTGTTGCTGCGATTGGCCGCCGGACCGCAGAGCGACGCGTTGTCCTGTGTGCCACCGCACACCATGTAGAACGGCGCGTTGTTGCTCACGTCCACATCGTAGAACTGCGTGATGGGGAGATTGGCAAAGAAGATCCAGTTCTTGCCGGCGTCCCACGTTTGATAGAGTCCGCCATCATTGCCGTTCACATAGTGATCGGGGAACCGCGGATCTACCCAGATCACGTGATTGTCCACGTGCTTGGTGCGTTCGCCCAGATTGCGCCATGTCGCGCCGCCATCATCGCTCACCTGGTTCTGCACGTCCACTGCGTACAGCCGCTGCACGGTGAACGGGTCGGCGACGATGGTCGCGTAATACATGGGCTGCGCCGAGTATGGCGAGCGTTTTTCCCACGTGATGCCGTTGTCGAGCGAGCGGAACATGCCGCCGTCACCCGGCGTACTTTCGACGGTGGCGTACACCACGTCGGGATCTTTCGGCGACATGGCGAGACCGATACGACCCAATGCGCCCGACGGCAATCCGGTGGTGATCTTTGTCCAGCTCTTGCCGGCATCGGTGGAGCGATAGAGTGCGCTTTCCGGTCCGCCATTGATGAGCGTGTAGAAGTGCCGGCGACGCTGCCACGTGGCGGCAATGAGAATGTCGGGGTTGCGCGGGTCCATGACGACATCGGTAACACCCGTGCGTTCGGTGACGGTGATGAGCGAGGTCCACGTTTTGCCGCCATCGGTGGTTTTATACAGCCCACGGTCACCGCCATCGGCCCACAGCGGTCCTTGTGCGGCCACGTACACCACATCGCTGTTGCGCGGGTCAATCACAATGCGCGCGATGTGCTCCGACGTCTCGAGTCCCATGCGCTTCCAGTTCTTGCCGGCATCGTCGGAGCGATACACGCCGTCGCCATAGGCCACGCTGCGCTGCGAGTTGTTTTCGCCGGTGCCCACCCACACTGTGTTGGGCTGGCGTTGGTCGAGTACCACCGTGCCAATGGAGTACGACGCCTGTTTGTCGAAGATGGGTGTCCATGTGGCGCCACCGTTGTCGGTTTTGAACACGCCGCCGGAGGCCACGCCCACATACATGATGCCCGGATTGACCGGGTGCACGGCGATGCTGGAAATGCGGCCGCCGGTGACGGCCGGACCGATGAGGCGTGGCTTGAGCAGCGCGCTCAGCGCACCACCGATTCCGCTTGCGGTGGCAGTGTCGCTGCCGTCAGCGCGCGTGGTGTCCGCCGCTCTTGCGGACGTCGGCTTTGCTGGCGCGACGGCAGGACGCCTGGTGGCGGGCGGCGTTGACTGTTGCGCGACAACTGGTGTGGTGCTCAGGGCGAGCAGCGCGACGGAAACGATGACAAGAGGACGCATGAGCAGGGACTTTGAGAGGGCAGAAACGGTATCGCGACCAACCCGAACGATCACCCGTAGGCGAACGGCGCGCCAGCACAGGCTGACGCTCGCGCAGATGCAGGTGCCGGCCTCTGCTTCCATGGCGGATGGCCTCCCGCTATGCGCCCACGCTGGCAGGCGTTCACGGAGTAGTCTTCCGCGCGCCGCTATCTCCCGTGCGTCAACGCCAACACGGCGTAGCCTGTTGCCGCGTCACTGAAGAACTTGCCGATGTCGGTAGCCGGATCGCGCGACTTGTTCACGGACCACGCCGCCCACATGCCGGTTGCGGCGTCCTGATGTTGCGCGAGCCAGGCGAGCCCCGTGCGTACGCGGGGATCGGAAGATGTCACTCCGGCAGACTGCAGCGCGACCAGTACAAGGCCCGTCGCGTATCCGTCGCTTCGCTCGTCGAACAACGAGTTGTCACTGCGCGTCCACGTGCCCAGCGAAGCAATACTCCAGCCGCCGTCAACGCGCTGCGATGAGAAGAGTGTATTGATGATGCCCTGCCGCTGGACCGGTGACAGGAATGGCAATTGTGATGACGCCCACAGCCCCATCGTCTTGTTGAACAGATTCACCGTGTCGGCCCCGCGCCGGAGATAGTCGCGCAGCAGACCGAGCTGCGGCTGAATCTCCTTCGAGAATGCGTGGCCACTGGGCGCGCGGCCCACTGCGATGGCCGCCAGGGACGCCCCAAAGTACGGCGAACCATTCGCTTCCCACGGCTCGAGATGGAAGTTGAGCCAGGCCCACGCGCCCTTCTGTTCTCCGGCGCGGAACTGCAACGACCAAAGATTGGTGAATGCCAATCGGGCATCGTTGCTGAGGGCCCCGTTCTGCGCGTCGCGCGTCGCCAGGATCAGGGCATTGAGAACGGCTTCGGTGCCACGGGACTCGCTGGTCTTCGGCACGCCGCGCGTCTGATCGGGATAGAAGGGCTCGACGTCGCGCCACAAGCGAACCCGTTTGACGACATTCGCGAGCATCCTCCGCTCCGGCTCGGCGACTTCGTGTTCCGTAAGCGCCAACCTGAGCGCGGGGCGCGACAGCGCATATGGAAGCGCGGTGTGGCAGGAGATGCAGGACGTGTCGTGGTCGCGCGCCGCACCCTGCCACGTGAGCCACCACGACATGCGGCCGTCGAGGTAGCCGGCCGCGGTACGTGGGTTCCAGTCTGAGAGCGTCCCGGAGTTGGTGGGCTGACGTACGCGGGGCAGCGCAGTGCTCCCACCCATAATCAACAGCGTCAGTCCCGTCAGCCATCGGTTCATTCGTTCAACATGCAGCCGCGTGCAACCGAGGGTCAAGGCTCGGGATTGACGCGACGGCCACGCGCAACGGAGTATGTCCGAAGGATCGGCGTCGCCTCCGGCATGCGGCGACGTGGCGCAGGACGTGCCGAACACGGCGGCAGGACGCTGGTTTTCGTATTGGCGGTCCGACCTATCCCGAAGAACCGCACCTGGCCCTCGTGCACATACACATGCACGCTCACCGCTACCGGACGGGTGAATCTCGACTTCCGATTCGTCACGGCAATTGGCGAGTGGTGCCGGTGTCGCGTGCTTCGCCTGTGCCTGACGGGCGCTACGATGCCGTGTAGGCGGTCTTGACGATCGTGTAGAACTCCTTTGCATACGAGCCTTGCTCTCGCGGACCGTAGCTCGATTGCTTGCGTCCGCCGAAAGGCACGTGATAGTCGAGACCGGCCGTCGGCAAGTTGACCATCACGAGCCCGCTCTCCGAATTGCGCTTGAAATGCGTGGCGTATTTGAGTGACGTCGTGACGATGCCGGCAGACAATCCAAACGGTGTGTCGTTGGCCGTTGCGAGGGCTTCATCGTAGTTCTTGACGCGAATGATGGCGGCCACCGGTCCGAAAATCTCCTCCCGATTGATGCGCATGTCGGGCGATGTCTCCGTGAAGATGGCGGGGGCCATGTAGTACCCGTCGGTGTCCCGCGTCAATCGCCCCCCTCCGCAGGCCAGCGTCGCCCCTTCGTGCCCGCCCAACGTCACGTACTCCAGATTTTTCTCAAGCTGCCTTTCGTCGACTACGGGCCCGATCTCAGTGCCGGGTTTGAGCGCATCGTCGATCACCAACGATTTCGTGCGCTCGATCATCGCGGTGACAAACCGATCGTGCATCGCCTCGGTGACGATGATGCGACTGGACGCGGTGCAGCGCTGCCCGGCTTGGAAAAACGCTCCGTTCACCGCGAGCGAGACGGCGGTCGCCAGATCGGCATCGTCCAGAACGACCAGGGGGTTCTTGCCACCCATTTCCAGCTGCACGCGCGCGCCGTGCGCAACTGCAGCGGCGGCAACACTCGGTCCAATGTCACGTGAGCCTGTAAAGCTCACCGCGTCGATGAGCGGCGACGACGCCAGCGCCGGGCCGAGCTTGGATCCCGGACCCAGTACCAGATTCAACACGCCCACTGGCAGTCCCGCGCGCTGCACAATATCCGCGAGCAACCACGGCGACGCCGGCACTAACTCGGCCGGCTTGAACACCACACAGTTTCCGTACGCAAGTGCCGGCGCGATTTTCCACGCGGGAATCGCAAGCGGAAAATTCCACGGAGTAATGGCGGCGATCACACCCACGGGCTCGCGGGTGACTTCGACGTCAACACCGGCGCGCACCGAGTCGCCTTTTTCGCCACGCAATCGCACCGCTTCGCCCGCAAAGAACTTGAAAATGTATCCGGCGCGTGCCGCTTCTCCGATACCATCGGCTAACGGCTTGCCCTGCTCGCGCGACAGCATGCGACCCAGTTCGTCCTTGCGCGCCAGGATTTCATTGCCAGCGCGATCGAGAACGTCGAACCGCTCTTGGGGCGTTGACCGTGACCATGACGCAAATGCTTCACGCGCCGCAGTGATGGCGTGATCGAGGTCGGTCGCTGATCCGCGCGCGAAGTTCCCAATGACATCGCGAAGATTGGACGGATTGATGTCGCTATTGCGGTCGGCCGAGTCAACGCGCTGCCCGGCGATGAGATTTGGATAGGTCGTGGTCATAGGCGTGGGAATATTACTCCAGGCGCGGTCTTGGGATGCCGGCATGATCGCACAAGATGTCGACCACGGCGGAAAAGTCCTTCTGGCCATGCCCGTTGGCTCGCGCCGCGCTAAACGCTTCCCGCGCCGCCGATGCCATCGGCACGGGCACCTTGCTCGCATTGGCGGCATCGACGATCAACGTGAGGTCTTTGTGCGCCAAGTCAATCGTGAAGCCGGGCGTGGTGTCGCCCTTGAGCACCTTGGCCGGCCACGCAAGCTTGAGTTGCCCGTTCGTTGCCGTGGTGCCATGAATGACGTCCAACGTTTTCGTGAGCGCCAAACCAAACCGTTGTGACAACGCAAGGGCTTCGGCGTTGAGCTGGCAGGAAATAATCGCCAGGTAGTTGTTCACGAGCTTTGTGCGCATGCCGGTACCCACCGCCCCGCAGTGATGTACCGTGGTGCCCATCGCATCGAGCAACGGCCGAATGCGCGTGAACACCGGGTCGCTGGCCCCCACCATGAACAGGCATTCGCCGCGCGCCGCATGGCTGGCCAGTCGCCCCACTGGAGCGTCGGCGAACGAAAGACTGCGCGCGCCCGCGGCGGCGGCGAGACGATCGGTGACGAGCGGATTCACCGTACTCATGTCGACGATCGTCGTCCCGGGGCGCGCATGCGCGAACACGCCCGTTGCGCCAAGCAGCACGTCCTCAACACTCGCCGAATCCGGGAGCATGGTAAAGATGACATCGGAAATCGCGGCGATCGACGCCACTGAACCCCCCGCCACCGCACCAACCGGCACAAGGTCGGCAACGGCAGCCGGGTTCACGTCGTACACATGCACATGCATGCCCGTGCGACACAAGCTGGTGGACATCGGGCGACCCATATTGCCCAGCCCGATAAACCCGATCACGTCCGTACTCATAGTCTGTTTCGTTGTGCGCTTGCGCGATGTGGTGGGCCGCACGACATGCCAGTGCGTGAGTCGGTGAGACATGCCCCAACTACCTGCTGCCGTCAAGAGTTCCGTGCCGCGGATGTCGGCGCCGGACGTCCGGTTCTAGTGCGGAACCCTCCAAGGCCGTATCGTCCTATAGGTTGCCTACGCCCTCAGGCGGCTCGCGACAGCGTCGAAATAGTCGGGCCGCGCCGATCGTCACATCGCCGATGCTTTGCTCGAACGGGCGAAGCGGCACGCGCGGCGATCCGGACAGCCCCTGCGCGCCGTGGTCGAGGATCCCGTACCTATTCTCGGTTGGCGCGAAGAGCTCATGCGGCGCGTCCCGCGACCATAGACTGCCACAGCCGAGTAGACTCGGCGCGCCCGCCGAGCGTAGCTTTTGGATGTCGGGTGATGACGGAGCGCTGACGATGGCGCGTAGCGTTGTGACATGACACGTACTCGATCTTCACGGCGGAGACACCCCATGATCACCGCGCCCGATGGCATGAACGCCGAGCAGCTGGTCGGCTACACAGTCCCTGGCAAGCGGGTCGAGCTCGTGCGCGGACAGCTCGTGGTGCGCGAACCGGCGAGTTTTCGACATGGGGACGTCGGCCTCCGCCTTGGCATCGCGTTGGGCATCCATCTGGCGCAGGAACAGCAAGCGAATGGGTGGGCCACAAAGCGCGGCCGACTCGCCACCCTCGATCCTGGCTTCACACTGGCCCGCAATCCGGACACAGTACGCGCGCCCGATCTGGCCTACGTCTCACGGGAGCGCCACCCCGATCGTATGCCCGATGGATTTCCGCCGTTCGCACCTGACCTCGCGGTTGAAGTGCGGTCGCCTGGAGATCGGGCCGGCGCCGTCGTCGCCAAGGTCGCCGACTGGCTCGAAGCGGGCACGCTCCTGGTGTGGAGCGTCGATCCCCTGCGCGAGCAGGTGGTGGTCTATCGCGCCGATGGCAGCGTGACAGTCCTCGGCCTGAGCAATACGCTCCTCGGCGAAACCGTGTTGCCTGGCTTTGCCATGGCACTTGCGGTGCTGTTCGCAGACGACTGACCGAGCGAAGCGACTCGCTCAGCAGTCAGGGGAGCGTCCAGTCGAGCGCATGTCGTGGCCCGATCTGCGCGATGAGATCTACGGTGGGCGGCGATGATTGCCGTCGATACCAACGTGCTCGTCTCTGAGCATCGACGCAGAGTGGCGGAGTGTTGTGGGACTCCATGCGTCGCCCTCGCGGTGCTGTTCGCAGACGACTGACCGCGCGGAATCGTGGCGGTCGTGCCTGTCGGCAGGTAGTGTTCCCTGTCCCTGCAGGCCGAATGCCAACCGATTCGATTCCTCCATGACCCAGCTGCGCGACCAGTTGCAGGCGACATTGAGCGGCAGCTACACCATTGAGCGCGAACTCGGCGGCGGCGGAATGTCGAAGGTGTTCGTGGCCGAGGAGACGCGACTCAAGCGCAAGGTCGTGGTGAAGGTGCTCTCGCCCGAGCTCGCACAGGGCATCAGCGTCGAGCGCTTCGAGCGCGAGATCCAAACCGTCGCTGCATTGCAGCACGCGAACATCGTCCCCGTCCACACTGCGGGTGACACCAACGGGTTGCCGTTCTACACGATGCCGTTCGTCGAGGGCGATTCGCTGCGCGCGCGACTTGGCCACGGCCCGCTTCCCGTCGCGGACGTGATCGGCATCCTGCGCGACGTGTCGAAGGCCCTCGCATACGCGCACCAACGCGGCGTGGTGCACCGCGACATCAAGCCCGACAACGTGCTCATCTCGGGCAGCGTGGCCGTGGTCACCGACTTCGGCATCGCCAAGGCCATCAGCGCGTCGCGCACATCCGGTGGCGGCGCGACGCTCACGCAGATTGGCACGTCGATCGGGACACCCGCCTACATGGCCCCCGAGCAGGCGGCTGGCGACCCGGACATCGACCATCGGGCCGACATCTACGCGTTGGGCGCGATGGCGTACGAACTGCTTTCGGGACAGGCGGTCTTCGCCAATCGCACGCCGCAGCGCATGCTCGCCGCGCACATGAGCGAGACGCCCACGCCCATCAGCGAGTTCCGTGGCGATCTGCCGGCGTCGCTCGCCACGCTCGTCATGTCGTGCCTCGCGAAAGAGCCGAGCGCCAGACCGCAGCAGGCCGTCGATATCGCCCGCGCGCTCGACACGATCACGAGCGGCAGCAGCATGCCGTCGATGCCGCCAGTGCTACTCGGCGGGCCGGGCATGTTGAAGAAGGCGTTGGCGATTTACGTCGTGGCGTTTGTGGCGGTGGCTATCCTCGCCAAGGCCGCGGTCGTTGGCATTGGCCTCCCCGACTGGGTGGTCCCGGGTTCGCTGATCGTCATGGCCCTCGGGCTTCCAGTGGTGCTGTGGACGGGCTACGTGCAGCTCGTCACGCGCCGCGCGATGACCATGACGCCGACCTTCACGCCGGGCGGGTCGCCTTCAATGGCGCAGGGCGCGATGGCGACGATGGCGCTCAAGGCGGCGCCGCACGTGAGCTGGTACCGCACCGCTCGCGGCGGCGCGTATGCACTCGGCGCATTCGTTGCACTCATCGCGGGTTTCATGGCCATGCGTGCGTTCGGTATCGGGCCGGCAGGGACCCTGTTCTCCGCCGGCAGTCTCAAGGCCGACGACAAGCTGTTGGTGGCCGGGTTCACGTTCTCCCCGGCGTCCGACTCCGCGCTCGCGCCGATCCTCGCGGAAGGCGTTCTGAACGCGCTTGGGCAATCGCGGGCGGTGCGCTTGCTGTCGCCGTCCGAGGTCGCGACGGTGATGACACAGATGAAGCGCTCCGGCGACATTGCGGGCAATGATTCGCTGGCCCGCGAAGTGGCCGAGCGCGCCGGGGCGAGTGCGATTGTGGGCGGCAACATCGTGCACGCGTCGAATGGATACACCGTGAACCTGACGCTGCGACGGACATCCGACGGTGCGTTGCTGGCCTCGTTTCCCGAAACGGCGGCGAGTACGAAAGACCTGATTGAAGTGATGGACGCGTTGACGCGCAAGCTGCGCGGCAAGATGGGTGAGTCGTTGCGGCAGGTGAACCGCAGTGTGCCGCTGGCACAAGCCACCACCTCGTCGTTGGAGGCCTTGCGCCGCTACTCCGAAGGCGCTCGTGCC
>JANMRE010000110.1:0-13611 GCA_031370885.1 Gemmatimonadaceae bacterium | reverse complement strand
GTCGGCTGACAGTTTCACCCAATCCGGTGCGCTGCTGAGTGACGCGGACTCGTCGATCACCGCATCCCACTTTCTCCCTTTCAGCGCCTCAAGATTGTTGGCGCGATCGCCCTTGAGCTCTTCGACATCCTTGCCGAACATGCCGGGCGCACTCTGGCCGCGATTGAAGATCGTGACGGTGTGTCCGCGCTGCAGCGCGTAGCGCACCTGGTGCGGGCCGACAAAGCCGGTGCCGCCGAGTATGAGGATCTTCTTGGGAGCGGGTGTGGCGAACAGCGACTGCGGCTTGAGCACCGCAACGGCGCCTAGTGCGCTCAAGCTCTTGACAAGAAAATCGCGGCGATTGGGCATTGGCGTCTGTTGGTGAACATGCGGGCGCGCAGCGAACGACGCCAGTATGCCATCCGCCTGGGTCTGCCAGCGCTCAGCTAACCCAACTTGCCCCGAACCAGCGAAATCATTACCGTAATACGTATTACCACATTACGTGTTGCGGAGGAGTAGCATGCCCGTGTCGACCTTGACGTCCAAGTATCAGGCCACGATCCCTCGTGCGGTGCGCGAAGCACTCACGCTTGGCGCAGGTGATCGTATCGAGTTCATCATCGAGAAGGACGGCGTGCGCGTGCGACGCGCGTTGCCTGCGGATGCTGAATTGCAGGAGCTTGAGGCAACGCTGGCACCGGAATGGGATTCGGCCCGCGATGACGCCGCGTATGCCGACCTATAGCCCGGGTGATGTGGTGGTCGTGCCGTTTCCGTTTTCCGAACGCGAGGCGGCGAAACGGCGACCGGCCTTGGTGTGTTCGACGGCTGCCTTCAATGACAGCTCGCACCATTTGGTGTTGGCGATGATCACGACAGCGTCGCACAAGCAGTGGCCGGGTGATGTGACTATTCGCGATCTCAAGCCGACTGGTCTTCCTGCTCCGTCCATCGTGCGATGGAAACTGTTTACGCTCGATGCGTCGCTAGTGCTGCGGCGTGCGGGAGCGCTGTCGCCGCACGATCGCGCAACGTGCCGAACGCGCCAGCCGGTCGCGCTGTAGCGTGTGGCCATCGGGCCTCCAATTGCGTGGCAGATCGCCTGTGCAGTCATCTTGACACCAAAACCAGTCGGTATAGATATCTAGAAAACCATCTATACTGATATCTATGGCGCTAAGCATCAAGGATCCCGAAACCGATCGCCTGGCCCGCGCACTCGCCCATGCCACCGGTGAGTCGTTGACCGAGGCCATCCGCCGGGCGCTCGCCGAGCGTCTCGCGCGAGAGACGCAGCGAGGCACGCACTACCGCATGCACGCGGCCGTGCGGCGGGTGCAAGAGCGGTTAGCGAGCTTGCCGGTGCTCGACGCGCGCGATGCCAACGAACTCCTCGGCTACGACGAGCACGGCGCTGTTGAACTCGACGCGCTCCTTCGCTCGTTCAGCACAGAGGTCGTTGCCGTCGACGCCGACCAAGTGGCCATTGCGCGTGATGCTGCGAGAACCTTTGGACGCGGCCGGCACAAGGCCGCGCTCAACTTCGGCCACTGTTTCAGCTATGCCCTGGCGGTGTCACGCGGCGAACCACTGCTGTTCGTTGGCGATAGCTTTGCCAAGACGGACGTAAGTGCGGTCGCATGGTGAGGACGACGTGGCCCGACGGAGTCGAGCAGCGTCTGCGCGATCCCTTCCGCTGGGAATGACGACCTATAGCAGCGGGTTCACAATCCGCACGCCGTCAATCACCTGACCGGCATTCAAGTCTTCGCTGTAAATCGTGGTGCATCCGCTTGAGACCGACGCGGTCACGATGAGCGCGTCCCAAAACGAGATCTGGCTCAGCACCGATCGATCGATCGCCCGCGCAATCAGGTCGGGGGATATTTGCACCACTTCAAAAATCGTGAACGATTGCAGCACCGTCTTCGCGGCCAGTGGCGCCACGCCCATTTTGCGCGTCGCGGCGACGTAGAACTCCTGAAGTACTTGCGTTGAGATAACGCCCGCGCCGGAGGCGACGATGTCTGCAATCAGCTCCCGACTCCGTTTGCGTTTTTGCGGCGCATCGTGATCCTGTGCGTACACGAGCACGTTGGTGTCGAGAAAGACTTTACCGCCGCTCATACAGCTCGTCGCGAGTCCACCGTTTGCCGCGCGAGTGTCCGGGTGCCAGGTCCATCAACCGAAACATTTCCTCGACGGCGGCGGCGCGATCCACGTGAACCGTTCGCGCCAGGAGATCGCGCACCAGCGCATTCAGCGTGGTGTGATGGCGCTCGGCGTAGGCCCGTCCCGCCGCGAGCGTTTCTTCATCAAGCGCCAAGGTAATGTTCTTCATGTACACATGATACGTGTACACAGGTTACGTGTCAATCGCTTCATGGTCGATCGCCGGTCAGGGCGGCCACCTCGTCGAGAAGCAGTTCTACCCGTTCGTTCTTGATGTTGAAGACGAGGTCGACAGCCAAGTCGGGCCTCAGGGTGAAGTTGACGGGCCGGTCGGTCAACGGGTATGATATATTGTCATACCAAGGAGATCTCATGGCGAAAACGAAAGTGGCGGTCACCCTCGATACGCGGACGTTGCGGCGCGTCGATCGGTTGGTCCGAGACGAGCGCTATCCGAATCGGAGTCAGGCCATCGAGGCCGCCGTGAACGGGCAGTTGGATCGCCTCGAACACCGCCGGCTGGCCGAAGAATGTGCCAAGCTCGATCCCGCGGCGGAGCAAGCGATGGCCGATGAAGGACTCGGCGCGGACGAGGGATCGTGGCCGGAATACTGAGAGGCGAAATTCGCTGGGCGGATTTGAACCCGACGCGTGGGAATGAGCAATCCGGGCAGCGGCCGGTGCTGATCCTGAGTCACAACGTGTTCAACGATCGCTCAGGTACGGTCATTGCCGTTGCGCTCACCAGCCAACCACAGCGTGCTGCGTTTCCGCTCACGCTGGAACTGACGCGCCGTCGTCTGCCAAAGCCCTCGTGGGTCAAGATCAGCCAGATCCGCACGCTGTCCGTCGAACGCATTGGCAAGCGAATGGGCACAGTGTCACCTGAGGAACTGGATCAGGTGCTTGAAGGGCTCAACGAGATTATTGGTGCGTGATCACCAGCCCAGCGCCTGGAGGCCCTGTTGCCACGGCAGAATGTTCACCGCCCCCAAGCGCTTTGTGATTCGCGACTGTCCGGTGCCGCGCCCGGCGGCTCGTCTTCCAACGATCTAGCTCCCCACCCGTTTTCTCAGTACGCTCGTCCCACCCCGCCCGCCCGCGATTCCCACCGGAGCCCCTCCCCATGCGCCGCACCCCACTCGCCGCCCTCGCGCTGGCCCTTACCGCCGCGTTCGTCCTTCCCGTCACCACCAACGCTCAGGCAACGGCCGGCCGCACGGCCACACCCAGGCCCACCGCAGCCAAATCAACCGAACCGCTGGTCGAGTTTGAAATGATGACGTGGCCCGAAGTAAAGGCCGCCATGGAAGCCGGCAAAACTACCGCGCTTTTCTACACCGGCGGCACCGAACAGCGCGGCCCGCAAAACGTGAACGGTGGCCACAACCTCATGGGCAAAGCCACAGTGAAAGCCATCGCGCTCCAACTCGGCAACGCCATCGCCATGCCGGTGCTGCCGTACACGCCCAACAACGCCAGCGCCACGCTGCCGGGCACCATTGGGCTCACACCAGAAATTCTGAGCATGGTGCTTGAGCGCATTGCCGAACAAGCCATCGCCACCGGCTTCAAGAATGTGGTGCTGATGGGCGATCACGGTGGTGGTCAGCCCAACGCGTACAAGTCGGTCGCTGAAAAGCTCGAGGCCAAGTACGCCGAGAAGGGCGTTCATGTGTTCTTCTGCGACGAAGTGTATGCCACGGCGCAGGCCGACTTCGACAAGTGGCTCAAGGACAACGGCTATCCCGTGAGCTCGCACGCCGGCATTCCCGACACGTCGGAGATGCTGTATTTGGGCGGGCAGACATGGACGCGCGAAGAGCTGATTCCCACCGCGTTGGGCGATACCGTTGCCGCGCGCGGTGCACCGCGTGATCCGAACGCCGTGCGTGTCAACAACGGCATTACCGGCGACGCGCGTCGTTCCAGCCGGGAGTTGGGCAAGCGCGCCTACGACAACAAAGTCGAACACGCGGTGCGTCAAATCAAAAAGTTCATCCCGCAGTGACCCGCGGGTTCGTCACATGTAATGCATGAGATGACCGACGCCGATCTCGGATCATTCCCGTGGAACGATTCGAGACGGTGCCGTCGTCGTGGTCTTGTAACGCTCTTCGGTCCTACTCGCGCGCGCTGAAAACCGGCAGCGCCGGCGCGGCTCTTGGTTCCACAGTGGTCCAGTCGAATCCCACCGCCGCTGCAACGGTCGCGGCCACCTGGGCCTGCGTTGTCGGCACGCCCTGTCGGACGCCAAGGGCGGGAATGCCGGGCCCCATGACGGCGATCCAAATGCGTTCGGCGCCTTCCACGTCCGCACCGTGATCGGTCCATCGCCGTCCCGCACCGCGACCATGATCCGTGGTGACGATCAGCGTCGTACTGTCGCGCGTTGCGGGATTGGCCTGCACGCTGGCCCACAGTTCGGCGAGGTACTCATCGACCTGATGCGCCGATTGCAGGTACCGGTCATAACGATCTGCGTGGGCCCACCGGTCGGTCTCGCCATACCCAATGAAGGTCACACGCGGATTTGCTTCACGGCGATAGTCGTCGGCAGCGCGATGGGTGAGTCGATCACGCACACTGCCGCGAATACGATCGACGATCGTGGCCATGATCTGCCGGTACAGGGGCGACTGCGCGCCGCTTCTCTCGTGCGGTTCGCTCCCGTCAAACAGGGGCAGGTGACTGCGCGCAGTATTGAGGATGCGTCCAAACACCTTCCACGTCGCGAACGCGGCCACGCGGCCAACCATCGGCGGTTGCGTGTTCAGCCATTCGAACACGGTGCGGTTTTCATTGGACGCATGATCGTTGCTGTCAATGCGCGGATCGGCGTGACCCGTGAGCGCCTCGTTGTATCCGGGATACGAGAACTTGAAACCATTGGTGAGCCGCGCCTCGCTACCGGCGCGACCGTCTCCGAAGATCTGTCCGTGCAACGCCATCGTTTCCCACACGAATGGCATCAAGGCCGCGCGGCGCTCCGACGGACGATCCCGGATGAAGGCGCCGCGAACATCGGCGCCCGCCTCAGCCAACAGCGTGGGATCCGCACCGTCAAAGACCTCCTGCCAACGGAAGCCGTCGGTCATCACCAGGATGACGTACGGCGACGATGTCCGATGGCTCGGCACTTGGGCGTCGAGCGGCGTCAGGCACGCCAGTGTGAAGAACGCTGTCAACAGCAACGCGACAAGCCGATTGGACATTCATGAAGTCTACACGCAGGCAACACAGTTACGTTCAGTGTCTGGCTGGTCGTCTCTACCATCGGCCGGGCTGCCTCAAAGACAATGTCAGGGGCGAACGGAGGCGCCTATCTCCTGCCAAACTCGCCGTGACCACACCACACTACGATCCGCGCACGCAGTCTCTCGTTTCATCGCCATTGTCGGACGTGGCTGAACCGCAGCGAAATTACGTCGCCCAAGTACTGTCCGAAGCGTTTGCCGCCGACCGACTCTCCGTTGAGGAATTGGACGACCGACTGGCGTTGATGTACCGGGCCACCACGACACAGCAACTCGGCCAACTGCTGGCTGATCCGCGCGATCCTGTCCGGTCACTGGCGCAGCCGGAGACGGCGTCGCTCGTCGCTCAGGAGTTCGCGGTTCCGGAGCGCGAAGCTGGCGAAGAAATAGCCCCCCGCGACCGGCGCTCAGACCACCTCGCGATGGCATGCCGCTGAATCTGAGGTCGACACTCTTCGCTGCCAATACATCATTAAATAGGCAAAAACGCGTATGAATACATTGAAATACTTGACTGTTTGCGTCATGGAGATATCTTTTTGGAATGATCCCCCGTCGCGTCGACCAGCTCATACGCGAACGCCTGAACCAAATGCCGGGCGTTGTCCTCTTGGGACCGCGCCAAATCGGCAAGACGACGTTGGCCAGGGCAATTGCCGACGACCGTGGCGCGGAGGCGCTCTACCTTGATCTTGAAGATGAATCGGATCGTGCGCTGCTGAGCGACCCACGGGCCTTTCTCGGCACACAGCACGGCAAGCTGGTGGTGATGGATGAAGTGCAGCGCGTGCCTGAGATTTTTTCGGTGCTTCGCGGGGTGATTGATGAGCGCAGGCGTTCCGGAGAGCGCGCGGGGCATTTCCTGCTGCTGGGATCTGCGCATCGATTGCTTTTGCAGCAATCTTCTGAGTCGTTAGCGGGCCGCGTTGCGTATGTTGACCTTGGCCCCATTGATGCGTTCGAAGCCATGTCAGCGGGCTACACGTCGCTTGATCAGCTATGGGTGCGCGGCGGCTTCCCCGATAGTTTGACTGCCGTCGATGCGCTGGAGAGTTTTCGGCGACGCAAGGATCTGATACGCACCTATCTGGAACGCGACCTGCCGTTGCTCGCACCGCGCTTGCCTGCGGAGACGATTGGTCGGCTCTGGACAATGCTCGGCCATGTCCAGGGGCAGCCGATCAATACCGCTCAATTGGCGAGCAGCCTTGCGGTGACCGCTCCAACAATCGCCCACTATGTTGATGTCCTGTGCGACATGGGGTTGGTCCGGCGTTTGCCGCCATGGTTTGCCAATGTCGGCAAGCGCCTTGTCAAAAGCCCCAAAACGTATATTCGCGACAGCGGCCTGCTGCATGCCTTGCTTCGTGCGGATACACTGCAAGCCGTTCTCAGTCACCCCATCGCCGGTCCGAGTTTTGAAGGGTTGGTGATCGAGAATATTGTCAATGCGGTGGGAGACAGCCACGACGCGTATTTCTACCGCACCGCCAACGGTGCGGAGATTGACCTCGTCTTGGTAAGCGGCGGCCGACCAAAGATTGCGGTTGAAGTGAAACGCTCCAGCGCGCCTGTTGTGGAACGTGGCTTTCACACGGCCTGCGATGATCTGCATATTGATACCCGTTGGCTGATCTATCCTGGTACACGCGTCTATCGAAAGCCAAACGGCATCGAAGTCCTCCCGCTCGTCGAAGCGCTGCAACGGCTGACGGCGGAGCGATAGTTCTCGCCGAGGCGCGCGCGCAGGCTGCGAAAACGCTACTGGCCTTCGAATCTACCTTTCAGTACCTTACTGGAAGAAAGGAGGATTCATGGCAATCAGCATCAAGAGCGCTGAGACAGAACGCTTGGCACGGCAACTCGCCGAGCGAACCGGGGAGAGTATTACCGACGCAGTGGAGACGGCGGTTCGCGAACGTCTCGACCGGCTTCGTGCCGCAGCAGAGTTCGAGCAATACGCGGCTCCCGTGCGGCGCGTGCAACAGCGAATTCGCGAGCGGCCGGTCCTTGACGCGCGCACGGCGGACGAGATCGTTGGTTACGATGCGTTCGGCGCTCCGGCCAACTCGGCGCCTCGAAAGGCACGTGCAGCGCCGTCGGAGCGTGGCAAGGGCACGTCGCGCCGGGCTGGATAGGCGGCAATGATCATCGATTCCTCTGCAATTGTCGCGATCGCAACCGGGGAACCAGTCGCCGAGCGTCTGCTTCGGGCCATGCACGCAGCGCCCCACCGTCGAGTTTCGCACGCCACATTGCTGGAATGCTGCATAGTGCTCGTTGGTCGTTACGGCGAGGCCGCTGATCGCGATTTGGACACGCTCACTCGACAGTTACGCATGGAAGCGGTTGCCGTCGACGCGGAGCAAGGACGGCTATCACGCGAGGCAGCTGTTCGGTACGGTCGATCACGTCATCGAGCGGCGCTCAACTACGGCGACTGTTTCGCCTATGCCCTGGCTATTTACACCAATGATGAACTCCTGTTTACCGGCGCTGACTTTGTGCACACGGATGTGCGCGCCGCCACCTACTGACCGGACGCGCCGCCCAACGGCGAAAGGCTGAAGGGCGAACGCCTTAGAAATCGTGGAGAAGCAACGGGCTTGAAGACCAGCAACCGCTCAGGCCACCGCCGAGCGGCGCTCAAGCCGCGCGTGCGCCGCAACAAGTGTGATGCCAATGGAGATGATGGGATAGACCAGCAGATTGATCGCATTCCAACCGCTGCTGGCAAGGACGCCGCCAGAGGAAAACGATGCTGCAGCTACAATGCTGAACAGGATCAATTCGTTCAACGCCTGTACACGAAACGCTTCCTCCGGTCGATACAAATTGGCGACCATGGTAGTCGCGGCAATGAAACCGAAGTTCCATCCCATACCCAGCAGAATAAGCGCACCCCAGAACTGGAGCAGTCCGGTGCCGGTCAACGCGAGTGTGGCCGCCGCCGCAATGAGCAGCATGCCAACCGCCGCAATCGCGGACTGTCCAAAACGATTGATAAGCCGACCGGTGAAAAAACTTGGTGCATACATGGCGATGACATGCCACTGAATGGCGAATTGCGCGTTGGACTGTGTATGGTGATGCGCGATCATCGCCAGTGGCGTGGCCGTCATGACAAAGGTCATCGGTGCAAACGAGGCGACCGAAACCAGGAGCGCGATGAAAAATCGTGGCTGCGTGAGTACGCTCCATGCCGGGCGTCCGTGACCCACACGGGCATCAAGTGGCACCGGTGCCGGCACTACCAGTTGCGATAACAGGATGGCCGCCAGCACGAATAGCCCGGCCAACACATAGAACGGACCGGCGAATGGTGCGTTTGGCGTGAGCCCGCGGGCGTGAATGGCAACCTGGGGACCGAGCACACCAGTGAAGACTCCCCCAAGCATCACCCAGGAAATTGCGCGCGCCTTGAAGCTGGGCGCCGAGGCATCTGCGGCCGCGAAACGGTATTGCTGCGCGAAAGCGCTGGCCGCACCCAGCAATGTCATGGTGCACACAAACAACCAGAACGCCCCCGCGTTGATTGCCGTGGCGGCCAACAGTGCCCCCGCTGCACCAATGCCGGCGCCCGTCATGAAGCCAACGCGACGTCCGAGTCTGCGCATCGACAGCGCAGCCGGTGCGGACGCGATCGCCGAGCCCAGCACGTAGGCGGAAACCGGCACCGTGGCGAGTCCCGCCAGTTCTGGCGGGAGCAAGGCCAGGCCCACCAGTCCGCCGGTACCAATGGTAATGGGTCCTACCGAACCGCCAATCGCCGCGGCCGCGGCAAGCAGCAGCGACGCGCGGCGCGCCTGAGGCATGGGTAGGGAGTTGTCGCTGGCGTTCACGCTGGTGGCAATGTACCGCTCGCACCGAACGGCCACCAACTGTCATCGTTGGACACCCTCAATGCGTAGAAGCTATGTTCACCCGCCTTCTGTCCGTACGGCGTGTACCGGGCTCGCACGTTTCCTCCAACACGCATCTGATGCACATTGTCGCCAGACTGCTGCGTACAACGGGTGTCCTTCTTGTTGCTGCAAGCGCGCCGAACATCGCGTCGGCCCAGGCCGACGAAATTCAGGTGTATCAGGGCGGTCTCGCGAATACGGGCACATTCAACATCACTGTGCACAACAACTACACGGTAAACGGCATCAAGATGGCCGGGTTTCCGGGCGGCGTGATCCCACACCACGCGCTCAACGGTGTGCCGGAGTTTGCGTACGGCGTGAACAAGTGGTTTGAGGCGGGTTTGTATTTGCCGCTGTACACCGTGGCCGAGTCGGGTGGACTTGCAGTCGATGGATTCAAGTTGCGTACCCTGTTCGCCAGGCCCAACGGCGGTGATCAGACGTTCGTGTATGGCTTGGGATTCGAGCTGAGCTTCAACGCCACGCGTTGGGACGCGAACCGTGTCTCGTCGGAGTTTCGTCCAATCGTTGGCTGGCACTTCAATCCGGTAGACCTGATCTTCAACCCGATCTTCGATACGTCGTACAAAGGCGGGTTGAAAAATCTCGAGTTTGTACCGTCCACGCGTCTCGCCTACAATGTCAACTCGGTGTGGGCGATTGCCATCGAGGAGTACGCCGACTTTGGCGCAGTGCGCAACCTGCAATCAGGCAACAATGCCTCGCACCAGCTGTATGGTGTGATCGATCGCGCGGGAAAAACGTGGGACGTGGAATTCGGTGCCGGCGTAGGACTCACCGACGCGGCCGACAAGTTCACGCTCAAGTTGATTGTGGCGCGCGACCTGTATTCGAGGAAGAAGTAGACTCGTGAACATGTCGACGTTTACCGCGCGCGCGCGTGGTGTGAGGCCCGCGCTCCTTCTTGCAATAGTGACGGCAAGCGGAGCGTGTGCGTCGCCCAGGGACACGACGCCGTCAGCGACGCCTTCGATCGCGGCTGGCACGCAGCCGGGCCATGCGCAACCGGGTGACGCACCGCCGGGCATGGTGTGGATACCCGGAGGCGAATTTCGCATGGGCGGCGACGATCAGTATGCGGTTGCCGCCGAGCAGCCCGTGCATCGCGTGTATCTGGACGGCTACTTCTTGGACACGCACACCGTGACCAATGCGCAGTATCGCGCATTCGTGAAAGCCACGGGGTACGTGACGGTGGCGGAACGCGCCCCCAATGTGGTCGAACTCATGCGTCAGTTGCCGCCCGGCACACCGCAGCCTGATCCGGCGCTGCTGGTGCCGGGTTCGCTGGTGTTCGCGCCCACGGGAAAGCGGGTGGACCTACAGGATTGGTCGCAGTGGTGGAAGTGGACGCCCGGCGCCAACTGGCAGCATCCGTCGGGTCCACAGGATTCCATCGTTGGCCTCGACAACTTCCCGGTGGTGCAAATCGCCTGGGACGATGCCGTTGCCTACGCCACCTGGGCGGGCGGGCGTCTTCCCACTGAAGCGGAGTGGGAATTCGCGGCACGCGGCGGCGATCATCGCACCGCGCACGCGTGGGGCGACGAGAGCATCGATCCTGAGCATCCGCAGGCCCATATATACGACGGCGCGTTTCCATCGCACGCGGCGGCGCCCAAGGCGGTTGGCTCGTATCCGCCAACGCGATTCGGATTGTACGACATGTCCGGCAACGTGTGGCAGTGGACCGGCGACTGGTATCGCACTGACACGTATGCGAAGGATGCGGCACAGGGCACGGTGCGCAATCCGCACGGACCGGATGTGGGTCTCAATCCCGCCAGCGAGGGACAGCCAACGCGCACGGTGCGTGGCGGGTCGTTCCTGTGCAGTGACGTGTATTGTCGCGGTTATCGTGTGAGCGCGCGCAGTCCTGGTGCGCCCGATAGTGGCACCTCGCACATTGGCTTTCGTATCGTCATGTCGGTGGAACAGTGGAATGCACGGCACACATCGACGGAGGCCACGCGATGAATCGCGCACCACGTATCCTGTTCGTGCTCCTGCTGGCGCTGGCCTGTCGGTCCAGCGACAAAACCGCTGCTGTGCGTCAACCGAACATTGTGGTCGTGCTCGTCGATGACCTTCGGTGGGATGACATCGGCGTGGCCGGCCATCCGTTTGTCGAAACGCCAAATATCGACAAGTTGGCCAGTCAGGGCGCGCGATTCCTCAACGCGTTTGCCACCACGCCGCTGTGCAGCCCCAGTCGCGCCGCCATTCTCACGGGCACGTATGCGCACACCAACGGCATCATCGACAATACGGCGCGCGATTCGGCCAGCTACTTGTTGCCAACGTTTGCGATTCCGCTGAGGGCTGCGGGATATCAAACCGGATTCTTCGGCAAGTGGCACATGGGGAACGACGACGGTCAGCGCCCGGGCTGGACGCACTGGGTGGCCATGAAGGGCCAGGGTGAGGCCGTCAATCCAAAGCTCAACGTCGACGGCACTCGGCTTGAAGTGAAGGGCTATGTCACCGACGTGCTGACCGACTATGTCGACCAGTTCGTTCGAGTCAATGCGAAGAAGCCGTTCATGCTGTTTCTGGCGCACAAGGCGATGCATCCGAACGTCATGCAGCAGAACGACGGCTCACGCGCTGTCCTGGCGTCGCAACCTGAAGGTTTTGTGCCGGCACCACGCCATGCGGGACGGTATGCCAACGCGGTGGTGCCAAGACGACCCAATGCCCTCGCGCCAATCACCCACAAGCCCGCGCTGCAGCGTCGCATTGATACGTTGCCGCCGCTCAGTCCTGCCACCGGAACCAGCGACCGCGATGTGCGCGGCCGATTGGAGATGTTGCTGGCGGTGGATGAAAGCCTCGGTCGCCTCGTGAAGACGCTGGAGGAGTTGGGAGCACTCGACAATACGATCGTCGTGTTCACCAGCGATCACGGCTACTTCTACGGCGAACACGGTCTCGATCAGGAGCGCCGACTGGCCTATGAGGAAACGGCGCGCATCCCGCTCATCATTCGCTATCCCAAACTCGTCACCGCCGGCATCACGCCATCGCAATTGGTTCAGACTATCGACATCGTCCCGACGGTTCTTGGCATGGCGGGAGTAACTGATACGGTAGTGCGACAGGGAACGTCATTGATGCCGCTGTTGACGGGGCAGTTCGCGCCGTGGCGGTCGTCGGTGCTGATCGAGTACTACAGCGACAAGGTGTTTCCGCGCATGGTGACGATGGGCTATCAGGCGGTGCGCACCGAACGGTACAAGTACATCCATTATACAGAACTGTCAGGGATGGATGAACTGTATGATCTGGTGACGGACCAATATGAGATGCACAATCTCATGGGTTCGGCCGAGGGCAAAGCGGCGCTGCCGGGAGTGCAGCTGGAGCTCGAGCGCTTGCAAAAGGCCACCGGTTGGAAGGCCGGCGCGGCGAAGTAGTCGAAAGTTTTGCTATTTCGGCGAGGGTGCCGGCACTATGACATCCATGGCCGCAGTCTCGATGCGACCGTTCGTTCGCCGCACCTGTACCAACACGCGATACACGCCGGCTGACGGAAACGCCACCGGGAAGTTCACCTCGCCGGGCGCGCCCGTGATGGGCATCCCGCCCATGCTCGGCATGTCCATCGCCGATGGTTGTTGGTCGCCATGCAGCACCGTGTCGCCCGCCTCGCGCCGTAACAGTCGTTCTTGCGCTGCCATCGAGCCTGTGCCCATGGGGTGCAGGTGCATGAACACCATGCCGTCGGTGCGCACCACCATGGCGTGTCCCGCCATTCCCAACCACGGCATGAGGGTCGCGGCCGATCCATCGGCGTTTGTCACTCGCGCGCGAATGGTGACATCATGCGCAACCGTTGGTGCACCATCAATCGCGATGGACATGTGCGCGCCATCGCTCAGCGTGGCGGGCAACGCCGACGCAATCGCCGGTATTGCCGTCCAGGCATCGTCACCATCAACGTTTGGTGCCGACGAGCCCGCCGGCACGTCCACGGTATCGGCCATCGACACGGTGTATCCGCTCTCTCGCACCGCTTCTGCGAACAACCAGTACTTGCCGGCGGGAATTCCCGCGAGCGGCGTGGTAAACGTGCTGAGATCGGTGCGCAACGGATGCACATGCGCGACGGCGCCCTGCGCATCGGTCTGAACCAGAAACAGGTGCATCAACTTGCCGTGATCGGGCATGAGCGGTGTGCCGGTCTGCTTGCGTACACTGGGTTCGTTCGGATCGATGAATGTCCACGACTCCTCGGTGACACGCAGTGTGAGCGTGCGTGCATTTCC
>JANMRE010000105.1:0-4980 GCA_031370885.1 Gemmatimonadaceae bacterium | reverse complement strand
GCGTAATTCATTTCGGTGGGCTCGCGTTCGGTGGCCCGCAGTTCATCGGGTGATTCCTTGAGGCGCCGGTCGAGAATCGAATCGAAGCCGAACGCCAGATCGATCGAGTCGTTGGGGAGTACATGCATCTGTCCCTTGTTCAGGAGCCAGCCGCGCCCGTCGTGCCAGTGGCCGCTGTCAGCAGCGATCAGTAATCCGGCACGGCGCTTCGAGCCTCGTTCTTCGATTTCCACGCGTTCAATCCGCTGTTTCTCGGTGTCCAGCACATAAATGCGATAGACGCGACCGGCGTCGTTGGCAAAGGCGAAGTTGTACCGCGCGGTCTCGCGGAATTCGCTCTGTCCGGCCAGCAGCTTCAACCGCTTCGCGTTGGCCGGGGGCGCAACCTCACTGAACACCAGTCCGATACCTGTGGCCAGTGTCGCCATGAGGATGATCGGTGCGATGAAGCGATAGAAACTGATGCCCGAGGCTTTGGCGGCGGTGATTTCGGCGTAGCGCGTGAACGTGCCGATGGAGAATACCGTCGCGAACAGCACCGCCGCCGGCAGTACCATGAACAGGGTATCGGGGATCCAGTAGAAGTAGCTCATCGCGACCGCCTGATACGTGAGTTTCTTCTCGGTGTATTTTCGAAGATTGTCAACCAGATCGATCACGAACACCAGCACCGGAAAGCCGGCCACGGTCACCAAAAAAATACGTGCGAACTCGGCGGCCACATAGCGATCCAACGATGTGACAAGCCGACGGCGCCCGGTGGTACGGATTCCGCTCATCGCGCCGTCGCCTTTTCGCGCGACAGGGCGCGCCGCATGGCGCGGTCATACCACCATTCCTGCAGTCCGCCGCCGCGGGAGTTGTCGGTTGTCGACTCGATACGCCAGAGCATCATGATACCGGCAATCGTGAAGATCACGTTGGCGATCCACATCGCGACCGACGCCGGCAGTCGACCCTTGTCGGCCAGCGCCTCCCCGGCCATCAGACAGACGTAGTACAGACCGAACACCACGATGCTGACACCCAACGTCACGCCCACGCCACCGCGCGGAAAACGCAGCGCAATGGGCGGGCCAAAAAGGACGAATACGAGGCAGGCGAAGGAGAGCGCGAACTTCTTGTGGATCTCCACGGCGAGACTGTCCAGTGATTCACGCGATTCGGCCAACTGCTGGTTCGATGCCAACATGGAGGTTCGAAACTCGCCCAGCGTATCGAGTTCGGGTCGCATCGCACCCGCTGGAGTATTCACCGGTGCGACGCCGGCCGAGGGCGTCGGCGAGGTGGTGGAATCGGTGGGCACCGCCGCGGGAACCGTCTGTGCCGGCACGACGGACGGTACGCTGACCGGAGATGCAACCGGCGTCGGGGTGGGGGGTACTGGCGGTTGTTGCACCGGCGGTTGTTGCACCGGCGGCTGACGCTCATCCACCTGAACCCCCTGCGCGTGCGCCGTCTTCACTCCAAGCAGCGACGGCAGGGTCACGCAGTACAGTTGCGCCAACACTTCGCGCGCCGGGCGGTCACGGGGCGCTTTGATCGTTTTCGTTCCCTTGGTGACCAGTCGGCTGGCGTACATGATGTACTCCTTCCGGATCCGGCGAAACTCGGTGGCCGCGTTCAGATACTTCTGATCCATCTCGCAGATGGACATCTCGCGATCGCCTTTGTAGCTGTCCGACTGCGACGATTCGAAATTCTGCGTAATGCCCTGCAGCTGCACGGTTTGCTGGCGGAAGTAGGTGCGCTGCAGTCGGCGCGCGTCGCCCTTGGCGAACTCCTGCGAGTGACCGTCAAACAACATCAACTGCAGATCCTTTTGGTTGGGTGCCACCAGGAACAATCCGCTGTCGGCGTAGATGGTCTTGCGTTCGGGACCCAGTCTCAGGTCGTAAATCACCACATCCCACATGCGATTGGTCGCCGCGTCGCTGCGCGCCACGCGCATATAGAATTGATCGGTGATCGCGTTCAGCACTTGATCGCGCAGCGCCAACGTGGGCTTCGTGCGCGCGATATCCATCTGCAGAATGCGCAACTGGTGATTGGCGCGGGGCAGCACCTGATCGTTGAACGCCACCATGACCAGCGAAAGCAGGAATGCGCAGGCGAGCACCGGCAGCATCAACGACCGAACACGGACACCACTGGCCTTGAACGCGGTGATTTCGTGCTCCGCGGCCATGCGGCCAAACGCGTACAGTGTGGCGACCAGCACCGCCATGGGGAGCGTCATGGCGATGGTGAATGGCAACGACAGGACAAAAAACTTCGCAATGGCGGTCCATGGCAGGCCCTTGCCCGCCAGATTGGCCAGCTGGCGCGCCACGTATTGCAGCATGAGCAGCGACGTGAGGGCGCTGAGCGCGAATACCAGAGGACCGACGTGCTCGCGCACGACGTAGCGGGTGACAAGCTTCACGACGTAAATTCCCCGTTCACTACCAGCATTATCAAGGGCGCGGGCGCAGATGGGTTCATGAACGGTGCGTGATGGGGCGGAGGTGATGTTCCATGTGACGCGCGCTCAGGGCCCCGTGGCCGAGAGACCGGAAGCGCTTCCGCGTGGGCAGCGGCGCGCGATGCTCGTACCCCACGAATGGAGTTCGGTGCACCGTTCGACGTGCCAGCGGCTGGGTGGCCGATATGAAACGACTTGGCGCGGCCCTCGCAAGCGTGCCGTCGGCATCGGCTGCGGGCTGATCCTCGCGGTCGCGCCCTTGGGACTGCTCGGCGCGCAAGTGGCGGCGCCGCCGTCCACGCCCGGACTCGCCATCGCCGGGCTTCGCCTGCGGGAGCCTGCCGACACGTTTGCATTCAAGGCACTGCCCCGTTTCGGGGTGCTGCGCGAAGGACTGGTCTACCGGCCCGACCCAGCGCGAGTGGCCTACGCACTGGTGGCGGCCGCCCGGCGCCGCAGTGAACGCCTGGCACTGACTCGATGGCAGTCGGTGGTGCAGGCATCGCTGCGGGCACCTGCAACCGCGAGCAGCGCTATCGCGCGACTGCCGGTTGACAGCGGGCCCACGCCCGGCGCGTTGGTCCCGTTGATCCCGCAGGAGCGTGCCGGCGCCGATGCCCGCTCGCGGATCGGCGGTGCAGACTTCCGCAACAACGCGGCCGACCTCGGCATCAACCTCACCTCGCGCCTTGAGTCGAAGCTCGGGCGCACCCGCAATCTTCGCTGTACGGCGGCTCAGCTCACCATCATCGGCAACAACTGCACCGGCTCGATCCAGCCGTCGTTCGACTATCAGTTCAACCTGCGCACCGGGGGCGTCATCGCCAATCGTGTGCATCTCAATGTGGACTACGATTCGCAACGTGAGTTCGACGCGTCCAACAACATCTCGGTGTTCTATGAAGGGAAGAGTGATGAATGGCTGCAGCGACTCGAAGTCGGCAACGTCAGCCTGCAAATCCCTGCGTCGCGTTTCCTGACCTCGGGCATCCCGTCGGGCAACTATGGCATTCAGGCCCGCGGACAGGTTGGGCCCATGCGATTCACCACCATCATCGCGCAACAGAAGGGCAACGTCTCGAAAGACAACGTGTTCACTGTTGGGGAGCGCACGCAACAGCAGGTGGAGCGCTCCCTTGAAGACATCCAGATCGAGACCCGGCGGTTTTTCTTCACCATTGATCCACGACAACTGCCGGGTTATCCCAATGTCGATCTGCTCAACCGACAGCAGATGCAGCAATTGGCGGGCGCGCTGCCGGATTCGATCCGACCGACTCGCCTGTACGTGTACCGGCAGCTCATCGGGGCCTCGAATCAGAATCCACGCGGGCCGCAGTTCTCGGTGCGCGGCGCGCGCAATCCGGCGCGCCAGGTCTATGAAGTGCTGCGCGAAAACGTGGACTACTATCTGGATCCGTCGGGGTTGTGGATCGCGCTGGTGCGTCCGCTGCAAGCGAACAGTGAACGACTGGCCGTGGCGTATGAAGTGAACAGCGGCGGCGTACCGGGTCGAAATGTGAACACGGGCGGCACTCCCGATATCGAGTTCACCGTCGCGCCGCAATTCGCCAATCTGCTTTGGGAGCCCGAACTGCAACCGTCCCTGTCGGCCTACTTCCTGCGCGAGATCAAGTCGGTGTATCGGCTTGGCGGCGAGGATGTGCAGCGGGAATCAGTGGGACTCAAGCTGGTGACGGGACTGTCGGGTGATCAGGAGAAGCCGTTCGATGCCTCCCGCGGCGAGACGTATCTGCAACTGTTTGGCCTGTCGCAGGCCACCAATCCCACCGCCTTCGACGTCGAGAATCGCGTGTGGCCGCGCCCCAGCGATCCGAATTATTCAGCCGCCAGCGGCGGACGCGACAAGCTGATTCGCGACTACTTCGTGGTCTTTCCGTCGGTGCAACCGTTTGCGCGGGCAGGTCTGGCGCAGCCGCTGGCCAATCCGGCCAACGACACGTTGTATCGGTATCCGAACGAGTACCTCTATTCGGCGCAGCGACCGCAGGCGATCTATCGCATGGTCGTGCGGTATCTGTCCGAAGGCGGTGCCGAGCAGTACGGCGTGCGACTGAACAGCCTGCAATTGCGACCCAACTCCGAGCGCGTATCGGTGGACGGCCGAGTGCTGGAGCGCGATGTCGATTACAAGATCGAGTACGAACTCGGAACAATAACATTTACTCGCGGCGACACTCTCTTTCCGCGTCCGCGACAGGTGACCGTGCGCTACGAGGAGAATCCGCTGTTCGCCTCGGCGCCCATCACGATTCTCGGATTCGCCTCTCAGTTTCCGCTGGAAAATGGTCAACTGTCGTTCACGGCCATTTCCCAGCAGCAACGCTCCGGATACAATCGGCCACCGCTGGGCTTCGAACCATCCGGCTCCTTCGTGGCCGGTGTGACTGGCAACATGGCGTGGGACGCGACGCTCCTGAACAGCCTGATACGCAAACTGCCGTTCGGTTCGGGTACCACGCGCTCAAGACTGTCGGTCCAGGGCGAGTTCGCGA
>JANMRE010000088.1:0-4097 GCA_031370885.1 Gemmatimonadaceae bacterium | reverse complement strand
CGATGATCCCACCAATCTTGATGCGGTCGTCGCCGACCTCATGCAGTTTGGCGACGTCGCGGTCGAACGCAATCGTGGCATTGTCGCCATCGTTGGTGCTGGCATTGCCGATGGTGGAGGAGCGTTGGCCGATGCCATTGCTGCGTTGGGACCGATTCCGGTGTACATGGCGTCGCTCAGCGCCACCGGTATCAACTTCACGCTGGTGATCGACGACGCCGAGGTGGTTGGCGCGCTGCAGCGCCTGCATCACACGTTTTTTGGTGTGGCAGCATGACGGACGTCCCGGTGCGTGTCGCGCTGGTGGGCATGGGGCGGATGGGGCGCGCGCTCGACGCCCTCGCGCCCGAACGCGGCGTCGAGATCGTGGCCCGGTTGGATGCCGCGGAAATGCAGCGCGGACTGACGCGTGACGATCTGCAAGGTGCGCAGGTGGCCATTGAATTCACGCAACCGGAGTGCGCGATCGACAATGCCGTGGCCTGTCTTGCGCTCGGATGTCCGGTGGTGCTTGGCACCACGGGCTGGGCCGCGCAGCGCAGTGCCCTCGAAGCGGGTATCGACCGGTTTCGCTGCGCGGCGCTGTGGGCGCCGAATTTCTCGCTGGGGGTCCAGCTCTTTCTCGCTTTCGTGGAAGACGCCGCGCGTCGGCTGCGTTCTGTGTCGGCGTTCGATACCCATGTCATTGAAACGCATCACACGGCCAAGCGCGACGCGCCGTCGGGCACGGCGATCGCGCTCGCTGAGCGGGTTGCGTCCGGACTGGGTCACACGGTGCCCGTCACGAGCGTGCGCGTCGGATCGGTGCCGGGCACGCACGAAGTGGTGTTCGATGCGCCGTTCGAGCAAATTCGCTTTACGCACGAAGCGCGAGACCGGCGGGTGTTTGCCGACGGTGCGTTAACCGCCGCCCAGTGGCTTGCCGCTGGTCGCCCACCGGCACTCTATTCGCTGCAGGATGTGCTGTCGCTTCCCCTGGCCACGCCCGCTCACCTCGACTTGGGCACCCCACGATGACCGTACGGGCACTGCACGGATGTGGCACGGCGCTGGTCACGCCGTTCACGGGCACCGGTGTGGTGGACGAAACGGCGCTTCGCGCGTTCGTGGAATGGCAGGTGCGCGAAGGCGTGCACTTCGTGGTGCCGTGCGGTTCAACCGGTGAGGCCGTTACACTCAGTGTGCTGGAACATCGGCGTGTGGTGGAGATCACCGTGGAGCAGGTGAACCGGCGGGTGCCCGTGGTGGCAGGTGCAGGCTCTAACGATACGCAAAAGGCCATCGCCTTGTCACGGGAGGCCAAGGCCGCCGGTGCCACGCACCTGCTGCACGTGACACCCATGTACAACAAGCCGCCGCAACGCGCGCTCATGGCCCACTTCCGCGCCATTGCCGATGCGTGCGACCTGCCCATCGTGTTGTACAACGTACCGGGCCGCACGGCAATCAATCTGGACGTGCGCACCTGTCTCGCGCTGGCACAAGATCCGCGTTTCGTGGCCGTCAAGGAGGCGTCCGGCAATCTGACGCAGATCACCGACATCCTGCGCGAACGTCCAGACGGCTTCGCGGTCCTGTCCGGCGACGACGGCTTCACCTTGGCGGTAATGGCGCATGGAGGCGAGGGCGTCATTTCGGTGGTATCGAATGTGGTGCCGCATCTCACGGCGTCGCTGTGCAATGCGATGACGCGCGGTGATCTGGCCGACGCGCGGCGCCTGAACGCGCGACTCGCCCCCATTATTCATGCGGCCTTTCTCGAATCCAATCCGATTCCGGTGAAGGCAATGTTGCATATGCAGGCGCGCATGGACAACGTGCTGCGACTCCCGCTCGTACCGCTGTCCGAGGTGCACCACGATACGGTGCATCGTGCCCTCGCGTCCGCCAACGCGCTCTCGTAACCTTCGTCATGGCCTTCTCCCTCGCTGAGCTCGAAGCGCGACTGACCGATCCGCAGATTCTCGAGAGCGGCTGTCCGCTCCCCGCCGACGCACAGCACGTGTTCGATCATGCCATTGCGCTGTTGGAGCGTGGTGAGATCCGCGCCGCACGCCGCGACACAAGTGGTCAGTGGCACGCCGTGCCGTGGGTGAAACGCGCCATTCTGCTGGGATTCCGCATCGGTCGGGTGGTGGAGATGTCTACCAGCGCGCCGTTTCACTTTTTCGACAAGCACACCTTTCCCACGCGCGATTTTCGTCTCGAGCATCAGGTGCGTATCGTGCCCGGCGGATCGACCGTGCGACGCGGCGCCTATCTCGCGCCGTCGGTGGTGTGCATGCCGCCGATGTTCGTGAATGTGGGCGCCTGGGTTGGTCGCGGCACCATGATCGATTCGCATGCGCTGGTTGGTTCGTGCGCCCAGATCGGCGAGCGCGTGCACTTGAGCGCGGCGGCACAGATCGGTGGGGTACTGGAACCCATCAATGCGTCACCGGTGGTGATCGAGGACGATGTAATCGTTGGGGGCAACTGTGGCGTGTACGAAGGCACCGTGGTACGAACTCGCGCCGTACTGGGCGCAGGCGTTGTTCTCACGCGCGGCACACCGGTGTACGACCTCGTGCGCGAAACGGTACACCGGGCCACGGCCGATTCACCGCTCGTGATCCCTGAGGGGGCCGTGGTTGTGCCGGGGGCGCGCCGGGTGAGTTCGCCGTTTGGCGAGCGCGAAGGGTTGTCGCTGCAAACGCCCGTGATCGTGAAGTACCGCGACGATCGAACCGATGCGGCAACGGCGCTCGAGGCGTGGCTCCGCTGACGCAGGCTGACGGCGCCGATGTGCCTGCAGCCGCGCACACACGCGCACCATTCGTCGTGCGAGGTAACGTGCGGGCACCTGGCGACAAGTCCATCAGTCATCGCGCGCTCATCTTTGCCGCGTTGGCCGTCGGTCCATCGCGCGTGCGTGATATTCTCGAGTCGGCCGATGTTCAGGCCACCGCAGGCGCCCTGCGCGCGATGGGCGTTGCTGTTCCTCCGCTGGGCGCCGATATCACGGTGCAGGGAGTTGGCGTGGACGGGCTTCACTCACCCGATGCGCCACTGGACTGCGGCAACAGCGGCACCACTACGCGACTGCTCACTGGGCTGGTGGCCGGGCTGCGCGGGCGCAAGGCGCGGTTCGAAGGCGATGCGAGTTTGAGTGCCCGTCCCATGCGACGCGTGGCCGTTCCGCTGCGCGCCATGGGCGCGCAGATTGATTTCGAAGGCGGTGATGGACACGAGGGGCTGCCCATGCGCGTACACGGTGCCGCCTTGCAGCCCATTGAGTGGGAAAACGCACATGCCAGCGCGCAGGTGAAAGGCGCGCTGCTGCTGGCGGGACTGGCATCGGGTGTTTCCGTTCACGTGCGTGAGCCCGTTCGTTCACGCGACCATACTGAACGCATGTTGGCGGCTCGCGGCGTCTCGCTGGATGTGCTGGCGAACGGCGTGCGGCTGGCGGCGGCGCAGCAGGTGCAGCCGCTCAACGTCGACGTGCCGGCGGATCCGTCGTCGGCGGCCTTCTTTGCCGCGCTCGCTGCGCTCGCCGACGACGGAGAATTGCGCCTCACCGATGTGTGTCTCAACCCCACGCGCATCGGCGCCTTCGACGTGATGGGACGCATGGGCGTGGTGCTGCGGCTCGAAGACGAACGCGTGGTTGGTGGCGAAACCGTTGGCACCGTGGTCGTGCGGCCTGGACGTCTGCATGGCACGCGAATTGGCGGCGACGAAATACCGCGGTGCATTGACGAGCTGCCGTTGCTGGCCTGTCTCGCCGCGCGCGCCCACGGAGAAACGCGTATCTCCGACGCTGCCGAGTTGCGGGTCAAAGAGAGTGATCGGATCAGCGCCGTCGTGACCAACCTGCGGGCCCTTGGCGTTCACGTGGAAGAATTTCCTGACGGCATGCGCATTGTCGGCTCGCAGCAACCAATGCACGGGCGCGTGGTTACCCACGGCGATCATCGACTCGCCATGGCGTTCGGTGTGCTTGGTGCGTTGCCTGACAATCGCATCACGATCGACAATCCCGAATGCGTGTCGGTATCCTATCCGGAATTCTGGTCCGAGCTGGCCCGTGTGGTTGGAGATCAACCCCGATTCGC
>JANMRE010000084.1:0-10860 GCA_031370885.1 Gemmatimonadaceae bacterium | reverse complement strand
GGCGCCACACACGTCGATTCACTCTTTGCCGATTTCCGTCGGCAGCCGCTGTTGCCGTCACGTCTGAGTCAGCTCGGACCTGGCGTGAGCTGGATCGACATCGATCGCGACGGACGCGAAGATCTGGTATTCGGCAGTGGTCGTGGGGGTCGGCTTGCCGTGCTGCGCAATACGGGCGGTCGATTCGTACCGCTCAGCACGACGGGCGCCGCACAAGCGTACGACCTTACTACCGTGCTTCCTGCGCCGGACGGCCAAGGCGGTCTGACCCTGTTGGCAGGCCAGTCCAACTACGAAGCGGCAAACGCGCTCGCGGCGCTCGCCGTGCCGTCGGTTGTTGGCGTATCCATTGGACTGAACGCCCGAATGAGCGCACAACGCCCCGTGCTGGCCGGCGACACCGCGAGTATCGGTGCAATGTCCATGGGCGACGTAAATGGCGATGGACTGCTCGATCTGTTTGTCGCCGCGCGCGCCATTCCCGGTGCATGGCCCCTCCCTGCCAGGTCTCGGCTGCTGTCAGGTTCGGCGCGCGGCGCTTTTGTTCCTGACCACGCGAATGCCAAGGTGCTCTCGGCGCTCGGACTCGTTTCGGCCGCGGTGTTTGCTGACCTCGATGGTGATGCGCGTCCCGAACTCATTGTCGCGACGGAATTCGGTCCGGTGCGCGTGTTGCACAACGATGCGGGCGTTCTGCGCGACGTGACGCGCAGTCTGGGACTTGCTGACCGGTCGAGCCGTTGGAATGGTGTAAACGTTGGTGATTTCGACGGCGACGGCCGGCTTGATATCGTGGCCACGAGTTGGGGGCGCAACACCCCGTGGCAAGCCTCGACGTCGCGGCCGTACACTCTCACCGTGGCGCGACTCGCTGACGATCGACTCGGTCTCATTTTCGCGCGCGCCGATTCGCTGACGCACCGCGAGATGCCACTGGATGGATTCCCGCGCCTCGGGTCGGCGATCCCGTCGGTCAAGGAACGCTTCGCGACCTTCGCCGACTTCGCTAAGGCCGACGTTGACGCGCTGCTGGGACCGGCCGCGAAGAGCGCCGTGCGTGTTGGCGCCACCACCTTCGAACACACGGTGTTTCTCAATCGCGGGGATCATTTCGAGGCGCGCGCGCTTCCGACGGCGGCACAACTCGCGCCGGCGTTCGCCGCCGTCGTAGCGGACTACGATGGTGACGGACACGAGGATCTGTTTCTGGCGCAGAATTTCTTTCCCACCGAGATCAACACCATGCGCTTCGATGCGGGCGCCGGGCTGCTGTTGCTTGGCGACGGCGCGGGAAACTTCCACGCCCAGACCGTGCAGTCCAGCGGCATTTCGGTGCTCGGTGATCAACGCGGCGCCGCCGCGGCGGACTTCGATGGCGACGGTCGCGTGGACCTCGCGGTATCGCAGAATGGTGCGCCGATGACGCTGTGGCGGAACATTGGTGGTACGCCGGGAATTCGCGTTCAGTTACAGGGACCGCCGTCAAATCCGCTGGCGATCGGCGCGCAGTTGCGGGTAATTGCGAACCAAGCGCGAGGCCCGGTGCGCGTAATGCACGCCGGTAGTGGCTATTGGTCGATGGACGGAGCCACCCAAGTGCTGGCACGTCCTGAGGGGGCCGCATCGCTCTGGGTGCGCTGGCCGTGGGGGCAGGAACAGACGGTGCCGATTACGGCTGGTCAGCGTGCCCTCCGCCTGACCAGCCCGATTCCGTAGTCAGCCCTTCTTGCGTCGCGTCGGGCCAGACCTGGTCCAGATCACAATCACCCCGCAACCCGCATTGCGACCGGCGTATTCGCCCGGCACGTCGGCAGGGCCGGTGTACACCTCCAGCGCTTCGATGTCGCGCACTGGAATGGTCGGCCCAAAAAAGTTGTCGACGTTATCATCCACCACGTATTCCGGCAGGCAGCGCATCGGTGCCCGGACCATGCGGATGTGACAGCCGAGTCCGCCACCACAGTCAACGGTTACACCGCGAAGGCCGCGAGCGACGTCTTGGAGGGACGAAAATCCGGCCTTTTCGATGTCTTCGCGAACAACGTACTGTCCAGCGCCTGTTTTGCGGCGGCGTTCAAAGTTCGCAAATCGGGGACCCAGGCTTGGTGCGGCTTCCACTGACACCAGCGGCAGAGACTGGGCTTTGGAAGCGGACTCTGCTTTTGCTGGCGCGGCGGCGGTGGCGATGGCAGTGGCCGCAGAGGAGTCGAGTTCAACCCGTCGTTCCAGACGCTCGCCCTTGGCGATTGCGACCACCAAGCCCACGGAGGGAAATCCCTGGGCGCGGACCAAGAAGCGCAGGAGACCTGTGGGCAACTGGTCGAAACGGAAGGCGCCGGTGGAATCGGTGGTGATTGCCCTGCCGTCACCCAGGAAAACCACTGTTGCGGCACTGATGGGCTCGCCACTACTTCGATTGATGACCGCACCAACAATGCGACCGGCCGGTTTTTGGGCTACACCGGTTGACGGCAGCAACAGGAGCGCGACCAACAGCGGCAAGTACGTGCGTGTGGACGGCATGGGAGGTCAGCTAAACGATGTCGTGCATTGATGGACTGGTCAAGTACAAGCCCGCTATTCGGGATCCGGGTGTCCGGTATCGAACTCCGGCCGTTGAACCGTCGCCAGCGGAACAGCGATAACGGATACCGGACCGACTACGATACCGGCAATGGGATACCGGATGCCGGACATGAGACGACGGACGATCTCCGATGTCGTGTTGTTCATCCGGTATCCGTACGCCGGTATCCCATTTCCGGTATCGTAGTGCGTCGGGTGTCCGGTATCGTAGTGCGTCGGGTGTCCGGTATCGCAGTACTTCCTGTCCGATCGCCCATCACGGGTATCGCCGGTCACCAGGGGTCCGGTGTCGACCTCCTGCGGTTGTGGGGGGGGGCGCGAGAGGAACCGCGATCCCGGATACCGGATGGAGCGTGGGACGAAGCGCCGTGAGCCACCATTGCCTACGGGACGTCGGACCCGCATAATGGTACCAAATCGCTGCGTGGGCCATTCTGTGACGCGTAGCGGAGTGACAAGGTTACCCCTCCTGCAGCACCTCGCGAGGCGTTTGATCCCACGTACCTCATGTGGGACAAGTCGCCACCCCCTTCGCGATTCGTCGTTCTTGCCCCCCCTTCACCGCACGAGGTAAAGCAATGGATGCTGTCCTGATCCGAAGGTCGCTGCGCACGGCCACCGTGATGGCGTCGCTCGCCATCTTCGCGAGCGCAGCGCAGGCGCAGACTGAAATCTTCGCTGGAAGAGTCACGTCGGCTGGCCAGCCGGTTGGTGGCGCCAGCGTTGGTATTCCGGAAATTGGTGCCGGTACGATCACCACCGTTGATGGCAAGTACAGCTTCACGGTCGACGTTGCCAAGTACAACGGCCGCAGCGTGAACCTGGTGGTGCGCTACATCGGTCTTAAACCGAAGCGTCTGCCCATCGTGATCGCTGCCGGTCGTGTCGACAAGGACTACGATCTCGAGAAGGACATCCTGAATCTCGAGCAGGTTGTGGTGACCGGCGTATCCGACGCCACGTCGCAAAAGAAGACGGCGTTCGCGGTTGCCGTCGTTGATGCCACGGCCATCAAGGAAGCGCCTGCCATTTCACCAATTGGCAGTCTGGCCGGAAAGATTGCCGGCGCCAGCGTGGCCACCACGTCGGGCTCTCCTGGCGCTGAACCGGCGATTCGTCTGCGTTCGGCGACGTCGTTGTCTGGACGTCAGGATCCGCTGGTGATTGTGGACGGCACGATTACGCGACTCGGTCTGGCCGATATCAATTCTCAGGATATCGAGCGGGTGGAAGTGATCAAGGGAGCCGCCGCGAGTTCGCTATACGGTTCAGATGCGGCCAACGGCGTTATCCAGATCTTCACCAAGCGTGGCGCTCACCTTGCTGAAGGGCAGACCAACTTCACCTTCCGTAACGAGTACGGGCAAAGTTACCTGCCAAAGAAGGTCGGGCTCAACACCTCGACCGCCTTCGACCTGGATCCCACCAACACTACCGGTTTGCTGAAGGGTTTCAAGTTGGATGCCAATGGCCAGCGCATCGCGGCCTTGGACGACATTTCCGACAACGGTTACCCGTTTGTGTATGACGCGCTGAGCGAAGTGTTCAAGCCAGGCGCCACCATGAGCAATTACGTCTCGCTGGGTCATCGCAAAGGCGCGACCAACTTCAACGCCTCCATCCAGAACATTCAGGAAACGGGCGTGTTGACGCTGCTCAAGGGCTACAGCCGTCAAAATTTCCGCATCAATGTCGATCAGGCCGTGAACGACAAGCTGAATGTGTCCACCGGCATGTTCTATGGTCGTTCGCACGCCGACCAAACCGCCGAAGGCAGCTTGTTTTTCGGTATTCGTTTCCTTGAACCAAACGTCGACATCACAGCCAAGAATCCCGATGGATCGCCGTACATCGCCAAAATCCGACAGCCACCTTCGTCGGGTAACCTGAGCAACCCGCTGTATACGCTGAACAATCGGCAGGTACAGAACGACCGCGACCGGTTTACTGGCGTGCTGAAGATGACCTACCGCCCACTTGAGTGGCTCACCGCGGAAGGCAACTTCAACTACGATCAGTCCACCGGCAACTTCAAGTCGTTTACGCCTATCGGCTTCATCAACTCCATCGGTGGCAAGGGTCAGGGTGGGTTGAACCAAGGCTACAGCAGCGACCACACGTTCAATACCGGTGCCACGCTCACGGCCGTTCGGAACATTGGTGGCTGGTTGACCAATACCACCAAGCTCGCCACCGTCTATGAAGACCAGACGGCCAACACGCTTGGCGTGAACGCATCGAAACTGACCGTTGGCGGCGTGACGGAATTCGGCGCAGCGGCGCAGGATCCGAACGCGCCAAACGTGCCGAACTCCAGCACCATCACCATTCGTAATCGCAACCTGTTTGCGATCACGACGTTCGACATCAAGGATCGCTACATCCTTGACGGACTCATTCGCCAGGACGAGTCATCGCTGTTCGGCGCGAAAGAACGCAAAGCCACGTACACGCGCGCGTCGGCGGCATGGCGTTTCAGCGAGGACATCCACATTCCCGGTATTGACGAAGGCAAGCTGCGCGTGTCGTACGGCACCGCGGGTCTGCGCCCGCAGTTCGATGCGCAGTACGAAATCTTTTCGGTAGCCGGTGGCAGCCCGTCCAAGGTGACCCTTGGTAACCCGAATCTGAAGCCCGCGCTGTCCAAGGAAACGGAAGCTGGCTTCAACCTCAATTTCCTCAAGAACTACACCCTCGAGTACAGCTATTCCGACAAGGTCACCAGCGATCAGATCCTGCTGGTTCCTACGTCGTCTGCGACAGGTTATCAGAACACCTGGGTGAATGCGGCCACGCTGGCTGGCACTACGCACGAGGCGGCGTTCGGCGCCGTACTGGCATCCAGCAAGGATTTCTTTTGGCGCCTGAACATCACCGGTGATCGCACACGCTCCAAGATCACCGAGCTCAACGTCGGTCCGTATCTTACCGGCCCCGACGTGGCAATTTTCCGCGTGGCGAAAGGTCAGGTGTTCGGTGTCATCTACGGGTCAGACTGGATCAAGACCCCCCAGCAGTTGGCCACGAACATCACCAACGGCAAACTCGTCGGCACGGCGGCAGACTATCAGCTGAACGAGCTGGGCTACTACGTGGCCAAGACCGCGTATCGCACCAAGACCGAGCGCCCGCTCAAGTACTTTGACTCGAAGGGCAGCTCCTTGCAGGCCATTGGTGATGTAAACCCCGACTTCACGATGGGGTTCAACAACACCATCCAGTTCAAGGGATTGTCGCTCACTGGTGTCGTGACTTGGCAGAAGGGTGGTGACGTGTACAACTACACCCGCCAGTGGCCGTACAACGAGCTGCGCGATATCGACTTCGACCAGCGCAACGTGCCGGTCGCTGAGCGGAAGCCGCAGGGCTTCTTCCAGGCCTTCTACAATAACTTCGACCCCAGCACCAAGTTCGTGGAAGACGGCAGCTACGTGCGTCTTCGTGAACTGTCGCTGAACTATCAGGTGCCCAAGGCGCTCGTGAAGGGCGTGAAGCTGGGTGGATTCGAGACGGCCCGCATCGGCTTGGTTGGCCGCAACCTGTGGACCAAAACCAAGTACACGGGCTACGATCCGGACGTGTCCGGCAACGGCAACCCGTTTGCGTACAAGGTGGATTTCTTCTCGTATCCCGCTTATCGCACGTTCACGCTCATGTTCGAACTCGGCTACTGACCCCCGCCACCACAGGATTTGACTCGATGCAGATCACTCGATTGTTGCGAGCAGTCAGCGTGCTGGCGGCCATGGCCGTTGCAGGATGCAACTCGCTCGAAGTAGCAAACCCGAACGCGCCAGACGCCAAGCGCGCGCTCTCCGACCCGGCGGCCCTTGAGGCCGTCGCAGGCGGAACGCTCCGCACCTGGTTCAACGCGTACGAAGGATGCGAAGGCAACTGCGTGCTGGCCACGCAGGCGCAATCGTTCTCCGCGTCGTGGAACAACTGGAACATGAACTTCTATTCCAGCTACGATGCCGACGGAAAGCGGCTGACGCGCCCCTGGCAGAACGACCCGGCCGCGGCCGGCCGTACCAGTATCGAAGTGCCGTGGGGACGCATGTACTCGGCGATTTCATCGTCGGTGGACGTGCTCAAGGCCATTCGCAAGAGCAACATCGTGATCAACAACGCGGCCGACACGAAGCGTGCCGAAGCCGTGGCAGAGCTTATGTTGGGCGCGGGGATGAGCTATATCGCGCTCAACTACGACAAAGGCTATATCGTTGACGAGACCATCGATCTGGCCACGCTGACGTATTCGAATCGCAAGCAGATGCGCGATGCGGCGGTGGCCAAATTGCAGGCGGCTGCCACACTCGCAAAAGCCAATTCGTTCAATACGGTGGCCTCATGGACGAACGGTGTGAGCTATTCCAGCGCACAGATCGCCCAGATTGCGAACACCATGTCGGCCATCACGCTGGCGTACTATCCGCGCAATGCGGCGGAGAATGCGGCAGTGAACTGGGCGCAGGTGCTCACGTACACGCAGGCAGGCATGTCCAGCGGCACCCCCTTCAACTTCGTATTTGTGGGCGACGGGTGCGTGTCGTTCTGCCATGAGATCCTTACCTGGTTTGATGACTTCAGCACTGGTCGCGTGCACACGCGTGTGGCCAACCTGCTTGACCCCGTCACCCAGAGAACGCCGTTTCCGCTAAACGCCGCCGGTACACCCATTGGAAATCCGATTCCGAACTCGCCCGACAAGCGACTCGGCGACGGCTCGTTTGGAGACGCGTCCATCGTGGATGGATTCGGTACCAATCCGAAAACGGCCAACGCAGGTACCGACTTTGCCTACTCGCGTGACCAGATCTTCCGCCCAAGCCGTGGTTCATACCACCAGTCGAACATCGGCTTCACGCGCTACGATCTGACGGGCTTGCAGGATCCGTCGGGCATCTGGGCGGGCTATGGCCCAGCGCCCGTCATGACGGCCACGCAGAGCGATCTGTTGCAGGCCGAGGCGTTGATTCGGACCGGTGGTTCGTTGGCCGCTGCGGCAACGATTATCAACAAGACCCGCGTTACGCGGGGCGGCCTGGCGGCAGCAGCGGCCGGTGATGGCGTTGCTGGGCTTACCACGAAACTGGGCTACGAAATGGAAATCGAGTTGCTCGGACTCGGCGCGTCGCCGTACTACTGGCGTCGTCGCACAGAAGCGCTGCTGGAAGGCACGCCGCGCGAAATGCCGGTACCGGCGAAAGAGCTCGGCGTAAAGGGTGAAGCGCTGTACACGTGGGGTGGTACGGGACCGTTGAACTCGGCCACGCCTCCGTGAGTTGATACTGTGCGGTGTGAACGCGGGGCCGGGAGAGTCTTCCCGGCCCCGCGTTTTGCGTTGGCCAGGTTCCGGGCTACGGGCGCAGTTCACCAAAACATTATTACCGCAGGGTGCGCAGGGGTCGCAGGGAACCGCGTCGGATCATCTCTGCGACCCCTGCGTACCCTGCGGTTTAAATGGTTTTGGATAAAACGCCACATGTCGCATCAATCGTATATTGCGATAGCCCAGCGCCCCCTTTGCACCGGACTCTGCATGAGCACGCCTTCCATCGCCTTTCGCGCCGGTCTCTCGGTATTGCGTGGCGTGGCCATCGGCGACGGCCCGGTGTGGATGCGGCACGATCCTCGACTCGATGCGCTGGTGGCTGCCGGCTCGCAGTATCCCGAACTGCGCGAATGGGCGTTCGCGCGCGGGATCCCTGAATCGTCTTCGGCGGCGGCGGTGTTCGATGTGCCGCTGCTGGACCCGCGCACGCCGCGCGAGGCGCAGCAGGAGGCGGTCGCTCGCTGGATGGCGGCCGGTCAGCGTGGCACGGTGGTCTTGCCAACGGGCGCCGGCAAGACTTTGGTGGCGCTGCTCGCTATTCATCGCACCGGAAGGAACGCCTGCGTCATTGTGCCCACACGCGCGCTGGTGTCGCAGTGGTTCACACAACTCGCCGATGCGTTTGGCGCCGAGCATGTGGGCGCATTCTACGGTGACGAGAAGGAGGTGCGGGCGCTCACCGTCACCACCTACAACTCGGCCTTCACGCTGCTCGAACGACACGGCGCGCGCTTCGCATTGCTGGTGTGCGATGAAGTGCATCATCTGGCCGATAGCGCAACCGGTGAGGCACGCACGCGACTGGACGCACTGATCATTGCGCCCGCACCGCATCGACTGGGACTGACCGCGACGTATCCCGATGGACAGGACAGCTGGCTGATGCGCGCGCTGGGGCCCGTGGTGTATCGTCGCACGATCGGCGAGATGACGGACGCTGAACTGGCACGCTTTGCCGTGGAACGTCGTTACGTAGATCTCTCACCGGCCGAACGCGCGCGCTACGACAAGGAGACGGAGCGCTTCGAGAGTTACGCCGAACGCTCCGCTTGGCGCACCAAGGCCGAATCGCCCGACGAGGCCTGGAGACTGTTTGCCGCGAGTGCGCGTCGCACTCCCGCAGCCCGTCGCGCGCTGCAGGCGTTCCGCGAACGTGAGCGCGTGGTGCGCATGGCTGAATCCAAGTTCGGGGAGACGGCCCGTGTGTTACGCACGTTTCCCAACGAGCAGGCCGTACTGTTCTGCGGCGGCACCGATGTGGCCATGGAAGTATCACGTCGGCTGGCGATACCCGTCATCAGCGCGTCCACGCCCGCGTCGGAGCGTCATGCAATTCTTGGTGCGATGCGCGACGGCACCCTGCGCGCGGTGGCGTCGGTGAAGGTGTTGGACGAAGGGTGGGACGTGCCCAATGCGAAATTGGGTATCGTGCTGGGCGATACCACGCGCGGTGGCGCTCGACAGCACACCCAGCGACTCGGTCGTCTGTTACGACGACAGGGCGATCAGGTGGCATCGCTGTTCGAGCTCGTGGCGGCCGGCACATGGGAGTTTTATGCGTCCCAGAAACGCGGCGCTGCCGTGCGGAAGGTTGCCGATTCGCAACTGGGCTTTGGATTGTGAGCGCGCCGTGAGTGGTGAAGTCTGCTCACGATGCTGACGCGCGCTCAGGTGGATCCGTTTGTCCGGGCACGCGGCGTCGAGTTGCGCGTGCTGTATCTGGCGGACGAGAAGGGTCGCATTGTGCCGTTTCTCGACCGGATGCTGCGTCTTGTGCGACGGCTCGAGGGTCGATCGCTCGAGACGGTGGCCGAAGCGCTGCGACGACAGGAACGTAGGGTGCGCGATGCATCACGACTGGCCGGGATTTCGCGCACGATCATCGAATGGTGCGATTTCACGTCGCCACCGGGAACGGATCGCCTGGAGGAGGCGCGTCGGCAGGTATTTATTGCACGCGGGGCGATGTGGCCACCAGTACCCGGTGATGCGCTGCTGCCCTACAGCGCCGTAGCGCCTGCACTCGGCATGACACCCGACGCGTTGCAGCGCGAGCTGTACGACGATCGCCCCGGTGCGCGACGATTGCGTCGCCTACCCGAAGGAAACGGCCGCTCGTTGCTGGCACGCTACAATCTGGAACTCGCACGCGGCGTGCTGCGCGATGCCACTCGCGTGGTCTTGCACACCCGCGGCGGATGGCGCGATGTGTTTCGCGCCGTGAAGGCGGCCGGATTGATGCACGAACTGGTGCGTGAGGGGAAACGCTATCGCCTCGTGCTCACCGGTCCCGCAGCGGCCTATCTCGTGCGCCCGGCGCGTTACGGGGTGCGCTTCGCGCGGGTGCTGCCGGTACTGGCACGGTCACCCGGTTGGCGCGTAGATGCCGAGGTACTGCGCCATGGTGAACCATGTACGTTGCGATTGAGTGGTCGAGCGCGCGCAATCGCTGGGGCGGCACCCGTGGGAGGCGAGCCGAAACGCGAGCGCTACGACTCGCAGTGGGAACGACGCTTCGGGCGCGACTTCCGCGCGTCGTCGTGGGCCAAGTCGGAGGGGTGGCACCTGTCGCGTGAGCGCACGCCGCTGTCGGCCGGTGGCGCGGTGTTCCTGCCGGATTTCACGCTGCGTCATGACGATGGACGCGAGGCGGCGGTGGAGTTAGTGGGATTCTGGACGCCGGAGTATCTGACATCGAAAGTGGCGAAGGTGCGCGCGGCGGGCGACGTGCCGTTGGTGCTGGTGGTGGCGAAGGCGCTTGCCGTGGGCGAAGCGGCAGAAGCGCTCAGCGACGTTGGGGGCGAGCGCATCGTGTGGTGTGGAAAGCATCCGCGCGTGGGTGATGTGATGCGCGTGGTTGAGCGGGTCGCGGTGCGCGCCTAAGCGGACGTTGGTGGGTGGGCGGCTGAGACGTCGCGCGACCGGTCAGCCCCCGGCAC
>JANMRE010000073.1:0-7249 GCA_031370885.1 Gemmatimonadaceae bacterium | reverse complement strand
CGCATTCGGATAGAGCTCCACACGTTCGGCGCTGTCCCAGTCGAGTGTGATCGGGCCGTCGTCCATGGAGCCGAGCAGTGTCACGCGTCGCTGTTCGGTGATGCCGAACTTGGCACTCGAGAATGAGACGTCGGCAAGGGCGAGGACGGCCGGGTTGTACGCGATGTTGCCTGCGTCACCCGTTGGGGGAATGAAGAACTGCGGCACGTCGGGCGGCAGCACCGGTGCGTGGGTGGTTGCTGAGGCGTCGAGTGCGGACAGGCCGCCGCTCGTTGCCGATGCAATGGCGGCGCCGGCCGCCGACGCGGTCGAAGCCGCCGCCGCGCTCGGCGGAGTCGCGGCGTGCAGCGTCTTGATCTGCTCGCGCGTCATTGGCCCGGCGAGATACGACAACGTCCAGCGTGTTTCAAACGTGATGGGCGCTGGCTCATGCACACTGTGCAGGAGGAACACGCGTTTGCCCAGGCCCGCGATCGTCTGCTCCATTGCACCGCGATCGAACGGCTGTCCTCCTGAGGCGCCTTCAAGTCCTTCCATGACGCGCATCTTGTCGCGTTCGGTTTGCAGGCGGCCGATAAACCAGGTTCCCGTGTTGGACAGACCGCGATAATCGAGATCCACCGGGTTTTGCGTGGCGAGCACGACACCCAACCCGTAGGCGCGGGCCTGCTTCAGCAACGTCAACAGCAGCACCTTGCTGGGTGGATTCGCTACCGGCGGCATATAGCCGAACAGTTCGTCGATGTAGAGAATTGCCCGCAACGAGCCAGTGCCAGGTTGGGCACGCACCCAGGCCAGAATATCGGCCAGCAGCAGCGTCATGAAAAACATGCGCTCAGAGTCACTGAGATGCGCGATGGAAATGACAGAACCTTTCGGCTTGCCATTGGCGTCGTACAACAGATTGGCCGTATTCAACGGTTCGCCCTTGAGCCAATTCTGGAAGCCGGGCGCGGCCAGCAGATTGTTGAGCTTCATCGCGAATTCCATGCGGTCCTTCGGCGGAAACACCGCGTCCAGCGGCATCACGCCCACCTGCGTGAATGGCGGAGATTGAATACCGCCGATCAGTCCCGCCAGATCGAGGTCGCGTCCTTCGCTCCACGCGGCGGCCAGCAGATTCGCCAACAGGATGTGTTCGCGACTGGAAATCGGATCCGCGTCAATGCCAAGCAGCGCGAGCACACTGGTCGCGGTCGCGTCGACACGCTCCTGCAATGCTTCGCTGTCATCTCGAATCGCCGTCGGCGGCGCCACGAACGCGCGCAACAGCGACAGCGGGCGCCCCGCCGTACTGCCCGGTGTGTAAATGGTCACCTCGGCGGCATCTACCAGACGCTGGATCCGGGCGCCGTCCTCACCCCAACCAGCCAGACCGTCGGTCCAGAGTGTGGCTTGCTTCTGCGCGAACTCGTCGGGCGACACGCCCGCATTGGCAGCCTGTTGTGGATCAACCCACGGACGAAAATCGGACGCTGCCAACGACGGAAATCGCAGCGCGAGATTGCCCAGATCGCCTTTGGGATCGATAGCGATGACCGGCACTTTATCGATCAGCGCCTCTTCCAGGAGGCCAATGCCAAGCCCGGTCTTGCCGCTGCCCGTCATGCCGATAATCACGGCATGGGTGGTCAGATCCTTGGCGTCGTACAGGACGAGTTCATCCTGACGCGCGCGCGCGGCAAGATCGAAGCGTTTGCCTAGATAAAAGGCGCCCAGTTTTTCAAAATCAGTCATCGCTTGGTTCCTGGAGTTGTCGGTGCAGTACCGGCCCGTGCCACGCGACGCAACTCATCGGCATGCGCGCGAAGGTTGTCAACTTCGTATGGCTGCAGCAGTCGATCCACGCCATTCACCCGTTTGGCCGATCGGGCAAGTGAGTCGTGCTGCCACTCGAGCTCGATGATCGTCTGCAGCGTGTCGGGCGTCGCCCGGTTGCTGTACAACGTTTGCTGGCGTTCTTCGCGAGCCACGGCCAACAGTCCCGATGAATCGAAGTGGAATTGACGCATCGCGCGCGCGCTGTCGGTGAACAGCGCGACCTCGTCGATTTGCGTGATCCACGAACCGTCAAGAATGGCCCGCCACGTGGAATGCGCGTCGGCTCCCTGCCACGTCCCCTGGCGCATTCCGGGACCCACGCTGGAGTCGGAGATGGGAGCGCCGGCGGCAACCGCCGCCGAGTCATTTCGCGTAGTGTCAGCGCGGCTCCCGCAGGCAACCGCGACCGCGAGCGACATCGCGACGAGCGCGCCCGCCAGCGGCCGGTGAAACGGCATCTGGATCATGGTGACAAACTGGCGGCTCTCGCGAGGCACCGCCAGCGCACGTCACGAACGCAGGGTCGATCAGAACTCTCGCTTCTTCATCACCTGAAAGATTTCTTCGGCTTCCGTGCCCGAGATGGGCTCTTTGCCGCCCCGCGTGGCGTCCAGCGTGGAGTCAAACGATGCCTTATTGGGCTTCTTTTGCTGGGCCGCCTTGGCGGCGGTCTTTCTGAGCAACGCCTGCAGCTGCGAGTCCTTCATGAACACTCCGGGCGAGGGTCTGGTGCGGTGGGCCGTGTATTGACGTTGGGGCAGAGGGCCGTTGGTGTAAAGTGGGGCGACCGAAGTCTCCCGTCTCCCGTCTCCGTTCTGAAGAGTCAGTTTCCAGCGGGGACGTTGACGGCACCACACTCGGCATGTCCAGAATTGTGAGACGTTGTCGCGATGGTATGCACCGGGATGCCCGTGCGACCGCAACAACCGGAGGGAGTTGCATGATCCGACACGTGTTTCTCGAACTGATCCTGTGGGCTGCGGCCGCTTGCAGAGAGGATGAGAACAACGACGGCAACGTCGTGGACGCCGGCGAACGAACGATCACCACGAAATGGGCGCATGGGAAACTGAGCGTCCCTTTGGTTGTTCACACCTCTGCACCTCACCCCTCTGTCATCTCACCCCTCGGTCGACCGCGATCGCAGCGCACCGGCCGTAATCTCCGCCACCGACTTGCACCCCGCCAACCCCATGGTCAGGTCGAATTCGGCGCGCACGTTGCGCAGCACCTCGCGCACCCCGGCCTCGCCGGCAATGGCCAGTCCATACACGTAGGGACGACCCAGCAGCACGGCCGTCGCGCCCAGGGCAATCGCCTTGAACACATCCGCCCCGCCACGCACACCGGAATCGAGCAGCACGGGGATGCGGCCCTGTACTACCGCCACGATACCCGGCAGGGCGTCCAGCGACGCCACCTCGCCGTCGATCTGCCGTCCACCATGGTTGGATACCACCAGACCGTCCACGCCGTGCTCCAGCGCCAGACGCGCGTCGTCAGGATGCAACACACCCTTGAGGAGAATGGGAAGGCGTGTCATGTCGCGCAGGCGAGCGAGATCGGTCCACTGCAGTGATGGCCGTGAGTAGGTGGCGACGAAACGGCGCACGGCCTGACGCGGCCATCCGGTGCGCAGCTTTTCGCGAAGCGAACCGGGAGCGCGCGCCAACAAGTCTCGCCACACGCTCAGCGCATTCCACGAGAGTCGGGTCGCAGGTGCCGACGCATCGAGCGGCAGGTCGAGTTCGCGACGAAACACGGGATCGCTGAGATACTGCGCGATACCCATGCCTCGCAGGAACGGCATGTAGGCGAGATCGAGATCGCGCGGACGCCAGCCGAGCATGGTGGTGTCCAGTGTGAGCACGATGCCGCCGCACCCGCAGGCCTCGGCGCGTCGCACGAAGCTGCGCACCAGATCGTCCGATCGCGACCAGTACAACTGAAACAAACGCGGCGTATCGCCCATAACGGCCGCGCAGGTTTCCATTGCCACCGATGCCTGATTCGAAAAGATCATCGGCACGCCCTCGCCACGTGCCGCCCGCGCCACGGCGAGGTCCGCATCCGGGTGCGCGAGTTCGAGCACACCAATAGGTGCGGTGAGTATCGGCACTGGCAGCGACATGCCCAATAATGTGGTGCCCGTGTCGCGGTGCTCGACATCACGCAACACGCGCGGCACGATCTGCCATCGCGTGAAGGCGGCGCGATTCGCCGACATTGTGTCTTCGCGTCCGGCGCCACCCACGACATAGGCGGTCGCCTCCGGACGCATGACGGCGATGGCGCGCGCTTCGAGCGCCTGCTCACTCACCGGCACCAGTGGACGCCGACCACCAACACCGTCCACGTAGATCTGTGACTGCCGTTGATGCCCGATCATGGACGGGCGTTTCGCGCCAGTCGCTGAATCGCGTCAATGACGGCGCGTCCGGTTGCGCGCGTCGGCGTGATGGCCTCGAAGTGTCCTTCAGCAGGCACCGTGATCACCCACGCGCTGTCACCACGTTGCCGCGCGGCATTTGCAAAGGCGTCACGAACCGCCACCGGAGCGATGACGTCGCGCTCGCCGGCCACGTGCACGCTGGGGACGCGCAACGGCAATCGTTCCATGGGTGACGCATCGTGCACCCGTCCCGGAACGCTGTCGGGTACACCGCCGAGCAAAGACTCCACGGCCGGGTTGCCACACGTGGCGCGCTCGCGCGGGTAGAACTCGCGCAGATCCGCGATACCGCCAACCGAAACGACGCCCGTGAGCGCGACGGGTGCACCGCCAGCGAGCGGGCTGGCCGCATCGAGCGTGCGGCGTGTGGCAAGCCACAACGCGAGATGACCGCCCGCCGAGTGTCCGGCGGCCACGACGCGCGTCGTGTCCAGCGGATAGTGGTGCGCCAGCGTGCGCACGAAGTCGGCGCCGTCCGCCACATCGCGAAACGTGCCTGGCCATCCGCCGCCCGGATGATCATACCGGCGATACTCGACGTTCCACGACGCGATACCGATATCCGCCAGGGCGTCCGCGAGCGGTGCGGTGTTGCGCAACGTCGCGTAGCGCGACATCCAGCAGCCGCCGTGAATGATGATGACCACGGGGAATGGTCCGCGGCCGTCGGGCATTCGCAGATCGCCGAACTGCAGCGAATCGGCGCCGTAGAACAGCCGCGTTGACGCGCGGTGCAGCGGTAACGTGTCGACATCGCCGGCCCGCATGAGTCGCGGGGCGGGTGTCTGCGCGCACAGGAGGGCCGTCGGCGCGATCGCGCCCAGCAGTGTCAGCATGCCCGCGAGACGAATCCACATGCCGGGGAAGGTGGGGCGCCACACGTTCCCCGTCCAGAGACGGCTGTCCCTTCTCCCTTCTCCCTTCTTCCTTCTTCCTTCTCCCGACGCCGAGGCGTCGGTTTCTACATCCCCCAGTGATCCGCGAGCTTCTTGCCCGCATACACACCCACGCCGGTGCCGACGATCGCGCATACGAACGCGGTGAAGATTCCAAACCGCTCTCCGGCATACCAGCCGATGGAGCTGAGGACAAACGTGCAGCCGGTAACGAGCATCTTGGTCATTCCAACGCCTCCTGGGCAGTTCAGACGGGGCCCCTTCAGGAGAGACGACAGCCCCGCCTCGGAAGGTACGGATCGAACCAGCAAGAATTGCCTGTTGACAGCCTGACAGGACCGTACTACCGTTTCGCAGCACTAAAACCATCAGGGCGCGTCTACGACGCGGGATACGCATCAGCGGGCGACTTCGGGGACCTGGCGACACGCGGGTCCCTTTTTCGTGGGTAGTCTCTGTGGTGGCAGTGCAGTTCCGGAGTCGAAGGACTTCGGAAATCCGCGCGGGGGTTCAGTCCGCGACACAACGAGTGCTCGGTGCGTACGGCAGGGCCGGACTCCGAACACACAGCAACAGGAGCAGTGCCATGCGTACGACCGGCAAGGTGAAGTGGTTCAACGACGCGAAGGGTTTTGGTTTCATCACGCCCGACGACGGTTCGAAGGATTGCTTCGTGCATCACTCGGCCATTCAGGGCGGCGGTTTCCGCACGTTGGCCGAAGGTGAGCGCGTCGAATTCGACATCGTGCAGGGCCAGAAGGGTCCCGCCGCAGAGAACGTCACCAAGATTCGCGCGTAACAACCGTTTCGCCACAGCGCAGAGGGCCGTCGGAGCAATCCGGCGGCCCTCTGTCGTGTCAGCGTCGATGTGCCCATGATAGTACAGGATGTGATCCGACACGTCTTGATCGACCAGCCGTTCGTGGTTGCTCGGCTGAGCTCAGCGCGCATCGATCAGTTCGCCCGGCGAGCAGCTTCAGGCAATGGGTTGTCGGTTGGAGGTCGGGAGGGTAGGTGCGTGTCGACGTGAAGGTGCAGCGGAAAGGCACCTACCGTGCAAACCAGCAACTGCAAACTCATTGCCTGAAGCTGCTGGCCGGGTGATACGTCGGACGAATCGAGACTCTGCCCGACAACCAACAACGATTCGGTAGTGGCGCAGATTACTGCGCTCGTGTCACGAACCGGGTGGTAAATACCGGCTGCACCCACGCCGCAGCCCCACCGGAGTCGGTCACCTTGGCACGCACATACGTCTCGTTCCCCCGTAGCGTGTAGCGCGGCGTGAGCGACCGATCGGTTGCCAGAACCTTGCCGTCCTGACCGATGAACTGCGTCGTGTACTTGAAGTTGCTGTTGGGCGTGATGCGGATATCCATCGTGGTCGACGATACCGTCACATCGCCCAGCGTCACACCGCTGCTGGCGTAAAACTGCCCGGCGTCCAGCGCCGAAACCAAGGCGCGTGTTTCAAGCGCCGCGCTGTGCACGGCCACCCATCCGCGCCCCGGGTTGGCGCGCGTGGCGGAAAACTCGCCCTGAAAGTGGTGGGCATCGTCGACTGCAATACCAAACATCCGCTTGCCGCTGGACAACAATCCATCCCACACCTCTTCCATACCGGGCCAATCGCCGCCCCCAATATTGTGCACCAGCGGATGCCCATTGAAGATCTCCAGCAGGCGGTCGTTCTTCATGCGGAAGAGTGTCGCCGAATCGATGCTCCACACAAAATTCGGATGATTGATGTGCGGCACGGCCCGCTCGGCGCGAATCGCGTCGATATTCCCCTGCACGGTGCCCAGCAGCGTTGGCGCTACGATCGGCGAGATGGCACGGGTCACGGCGAGCGCGTTAATATGGACGGCCGCTTTCTGAAAGCTGGTCGTGACATCCTCCCCGGGCAGCAGCAGAAACGTCGAGTCCGTAAGCGATGCCAGGGTTTTTGGATCGGTGAAGACGTTGTGATCGGACAACACGAGAAATGCGTAACCGCGGCTCTTGTACCACCGTGCGACGTCGACCGGTGGGGTGTCCCCGTCGCTCTCGGTGGTGTGAGTATGGGTATTCCCCTTCAGCC
>JANMRE010000066.1:0-2058 GCA_031370885.1 Gemmatimonadaceae bacterium | reverse complement strand
AGTGTGCTGGTCACCACCTGATCGAGAAATACGCGGTCGTGGCTCACCACGATCAGGGTGCCCGAGTACTCGAGCAACCGATCGGTCAGCAGTTCGAGCGTATCGATATCGAGATCGTTGGTGGGCTCGTCGAGCACCAGCAAATTGAACGAGCGCGTGAACAGGCGTGCCAGCAACAGGCGATTGCGCTCTCCACCCGAGAGTGCGCGCACAGGCGTACGGGCCCGATCGGGCGGAAAAAGAAAGTCCTGCAGGTATCCGTTCACGTGTCGCGTCGAACCGCCCACCGTGACCTCCTGCGCGCCGCCGGCGACGCTGTCAAACACGCTCATCTCCGGGTCGAGCTGCTCACGCAGCTGATCGAAGTAGGCGATGTCCAGACTGGTGCCACGTCGCAGCGTGCCGCTGTCGGGGGCGAGTGTTCCCAGCAGCAATTGCAACAGGGTCGTCTTGCCCGATCCATTGGGACCGATAATGCCCACACGGTCACCACGCATGATGGTGACATCGGCGTCGCGCACGATCGTGCGAACGCCGCGCGCGAAGCACACGCCGCGCGCCTCCACCACCAGGCGCCCCGAACGCTCGGCCTCCTGCTGTGGCAGGCGCACCGCGCCCACGCGTTCACGACGTGCGGCGCGCTCAACCCGTAGCGCCTCCAGTCCGCGCACACGGCCCTCGTTGCGCGTCCGGCGCGCCTGGATACCGGTGCGAATCCACACCTCTTCGCGCGCCAGCTTCTTGTCGAACTCGGCTTGCTCAGTGGCTTCGACTTCGAGCGCCGCCTCCTTGCGCTCGAGATACGTGTCATAGTCCGTGCCCCAGTCCACCAGCTTTCCCCGATCGAGCTCCACAATGCGCGTTGCCACAGTGCGCAGAAACGCCCGATCATGCGTGACAAACACCAGTGTCGTGCCACGCGCAATCAGAAAACGCTCCATCCATTCCACGGCGTCGATATCGAGATGATTGGTCGGTTCGTCCAACAGCAACACATCCGGCTGCCGCACCAACGCCCGTGCCAGCAGCGCCTGTCGCTTGCGTCCGCCCGATGCCGCCGCAAACGGCACATCGGCATCGAGTGACAGGTGCTCCAGCACGGTCTCGACGCGCGTATGGATCTGCCACGCATCGGCCGCATCGATGGCATGGTGCAGACGATCGAGCGCGCGCAGGGCCGCTGCATCGTGCGTGGCCGCAACGCGCAGACTGGCCTGATGGTATTGGGCGAGCAGCGTGCCAGCAGTGCCCACGCCGGCGGCAACGACGTCGAAAATCGTGCCGTCCAGATCGTCCGGTATCTCCTGCGACAGCCGTGTCACGGTGATGCCCGTTTGCCGAATCACTTCGCCGCGATCGGGCGACACGGTTCCGTCCAACAGCTTGAGCATCGTGCTCTTGCCCGTGCCGTTACGACCCAACAGACACACTCGTTCCCCGCGTTCGATCGCGAACTGCGCGTTGTCAAGCAGCAGCGGTCCGCCAAACGCGACGCGCACTTCCTGCAGGCCCAGCAATGCCATGAATTCGGGAACGATTCGCGACGAGGAAGACGCCGAGTGACGCACGGTAGCGCCGGGCCGCGAAAGGTAACCCGACTGAGCACGCCGAATCGACGGCGGCCGTTGATCTGCCACGGGAACCCAATAACTTTGGTTGCTTGGGCGTGGTGGCCGAGTGGTTTAAGGCAGCGGTCTTGAAAACCGCCGAACCTGAAAGGGTTCCGTGAGTTCGAATCTCACCTACGCCGTCTGATCACCCCCACTGGTGTGTTCATGAGAGTGCCAGTTGTCGTCCGCACGATGTGGACCAGCGTCGCTCTGGGACTCGTGGCCTGCGGTGAACCGAGCACGTCGCCACAGAATCAACCGGCCGTGGCGTCGGTCATGGTCGTGCCGTCCAGTGTCACGATTGAGGTGGGCGGACTGCAGTCTCTCTTCGTCAACCTGCGAGACCGAAACGGCAATCCGTTGGATGGTCGCAGTGTCCGATGGCAATCGTCGGCCCCCTCCATTGCAACGGTCACCGCAGCCGCCAGCGGGACGAGTGCAACCGTCG
>JANMRE010000039.1:0-4018 GCA_031370885.1 Gemmatimonadaceae bacterium | reverse complement strand
AAACTGGAGAGCCAGCCCGGGGATGAACGCGCGGAGGTATCGCGTGCCGGCGTCCACCGTTGCGGGATCGGCACCGACCGCCCGCATGTATCGATTGCAGAGCAGCAAGCCGCCAATGAGCACGGAGACGCCGCACACCATCGCCAGCATGGTACTCTGGTTGAATATCAGATTCGCGTCTTCCTGGTCGCGTCGCCCTACGGCATGCGCGATGAGCGCCATGGTGCCAACGCCCAACACCTGCGTGAGTGCCATAACGATGAACTGCACATTGCCGGCCGCGCTCACGCCAGCCACGGCGGCGTCTCCGAGCCGCGCCACGAAGTAGAGGTCCACCAGATAGTAGAGCGTCTGGAAGATCATCCCCGCCGCCATGGGAACGGCCAGGCGAATGATGTGCCGCGGGATGGAACCGGTTGTGAGATCCTTCATGCGTAAGACCGGAATTGAGGTCCCGAACGATTACGGGGAGCGCGGCTGTGCACAAGGCGACACGAGGGACCCACGGGGAGTTGCCCCCGAGGGGAAGTCGCGACACTGTATGTGTGACGTCGTCGACGCCATTCCCCGCCCTTCAGTCGCCCCGCCCATGATCCCGCGCCGTGCAATTCACGAGGTGATTCGTTTCGCTTCGGCCACCGCATTCTGTGCCACTGCGGCATCGCTCGCCGCGCAGTCCCCTGCCCCCACGAACGAGGCCCCCAATCCGTACCGCACCGTGGTGGGCTGGGCGAAGCTCGGCGAAGGCCGCACATGGGGGGCAACAAGCGCGGTGGATATCGACAAAGACGGCAAGAGTATCTGGGTGGCTGAGCGATGCGGCGTCAACAGTTGTGCCGCGTCTACGTTGCCATCGGTGTTCAAGTTCGACGCCTCGGGCGCGATGGTGAAAGCATTCGGCGAGGGCATGCTGATGTCGCCGCATGGCATTCATGTCGATCGGGACGGCAACGTGTGGGTCACAGACTGCGCATGTACCGGCGGCGCACCAGCACCGGTGGCCGGCGCTGCACCAACGGCTCCGCGCGGGCATCAAATCTTCAAGTTCAGTCCAGACGGCAAGCTCCTCATGACATTGGGCGCCGCTGGCGGCGGTCGCGACTCGTCGTTCTTCTGGATGCCGAACGACATTGTCACCGCGCCCAATGGAGACATCTTTGTTGCCGAGGGACACGCGTCACGCGCCGGCTCCAACGCGCGCCTCTTCAAGTTCAACAAGTCCGGCAAACTGCTCAAGACGTGGGGCACCTTTGGCAAAGGGCCCACCGAACTCGACCAACCGCACGCACTCGCCATCGATTCACGGGGTCGACTGTTCGTGGGTGATCGCGGCAACGATCGCATCATGATCATGGATCAGAACTTCACACTGCTGGACACCTGGTACCAGTTCAGTCGGCCCAGCGGGATCTACATTGACAAGAACGACATGCTATATGTCGCCGACTCGGAATCCGGCTCGGTGGCGCCACCGCACAGTGCGTGGAAGCGCGGAATTCGCATTGGCAGTGCACGCGACGGCAAGGTGACGGCATTTATTCCCGACCCCGACGACAAGGCCCCGAGCACGAGTTCGGCCGAAGGCGTTGCAGTTGACGCGGCGGGAAATATTTACGGAGCGGAAGTCGGGCAGCGGGCACTGAAGCGCTACGAGCGAAAGAATTAGAAGGTCAGTTTTCATTCGACACACAGCATTGAACCGCAGAGGGCGCACGGAACGCCCAGTCACGAACACCCAGCGACCCCAGCCCCCACAGCGGGTTATCGGCGGTTACATACTTTCTCGGCAACACCAACGCCGTCAGCCCTGTGCCTTCCTCGGCGCCCGTGGCGAACACAATGTACTGGCGGCCGAGATGCATGAACGTCATCGGCACCGCCGTAGTGCGCGACTCGATTTTCAGGGCACCGACTTGCTTGCCCGTGGCCTTGTCCACCGCGTACAGTGTCGGCGCAGATCCAGGAGGGCCACCACCACGTCCCGTGCCGTAGATCATCAGCGTTTTCGTGTTCATCGCTTGCGCCTGTCCACGCGCACCCTGTTCGGGCAGCGTGACGCCGACAAACATCGGATCGCGACTGGTGATTTTCTGCATCCCGCCGTTGGGAATCCACCAGCTCTTGTCACCACTGTTCATGTTGTAGCCCGTGATGCCACCGTACTGCTTGGGCTTCACGATGGATACGCCGCCCAACATCGAACCCGCCGAACGCGCGCCAAAATCTCCACCACGATCGCCGCTGGCAGGCTTCACGTACCCGGCCGGCGCCGGCAACGCGCCTGGCAAACCACAACTGTCGCGGAGTGAGCTGTAGTCGAATTCGGAGCACGGATCTTTTTGCACTTGCGCGGTGCTCATGCCGGTAATTGACGCCACGAAGAGCATGCCCGACTCGGGATCGACCGCCGCACCACCGTCGATGTTCACACCACCGCTGGCGCCTGGCGAATACCAGGTGCAGCGCTGACCGCCCTTGCCTTTGCCATCGGCCGCCGCCGGTGGGATATAGTACGGCCCCATGCGGCAGCGCTTGGCCATCTTGAGCGCGGAATCCTTGATGGCCGGTGTGTAATCAATCAGGTCCGCCTCCACGAGTCCCTGCTGCGAATATGGCGCGGGCTTCGACGGGATCGGTTGCGTTGGTGACGAGATCTCACCCGGCACATCACTCTGCAGCACCGGCGTCTCGGGCATTGGCCAAATCGGCTCGCCGGTCACGCGGTCGAACGTATACACCCAGCCCTGCTTGGTGGTCTGCGCAATCGCTTTGCGGCGTGTGCCGTTGACGGTGATGTCCAGCAGATTCGGCGCCATCGGCGCATCGTAGTCCCAGATGTCATGATGCACCATCTGGAAATGCCACTTCCGCACACCCGTCTTGGCATCAAGTGCCACCAGACTGTTGCCGTAGAGGTTGTTGCCTGGGCGATGTCCGCCGTATTCATCCATCAGCGGCATGCCGACCGGGATGTAGACCAATCCAAGATCGGGGTCGGCGGAATACGGTGCCCATGCGTCGTTCTTGCCGACGCCCTTGGTACCGATCTTCGATCCGTTCTTCCAGGTTTCGGCGCCAAACTCACCTGGCTGCGGCACCAGATTGAACTTCCACACCTGACGGCCGGTGCGAATATCGAAGCCTCGAATAAACCCCGGAACGTTGTGTGCGCGAATCGGATAGTAGCCGTGAATCGACGAGTTGCCGACCACCAGCATGTTTCCCACCACGATTGGCGGCGAGCTGGCGGCAATCTGTCCCGCCGATGGATCGAGTCCAATAGTGCCGTCGGCGCCAGTCTTCTTCAGCGGATCCCACCGCTCGCCCGGCTTGGCCTGCCGCATTGGTGCCGCATCGCTGATGATCAGCGGCCCGGAATCGTCAACCGCCAGCGGCACCATGGGATAGCCGAGGCCCTCCATTAGGTCGACGACGCCGTTCTTCCCGAATAGCGGATCGGGATGCCCGGTTTTTGCGTCGAGTGACACGAGGTGATACCCCGGCGTCACCACGAGCACGCGCTCGCTGCGTCCGTCGGTCCAATACGAAAGACCGCGGCCCGAATACTGTCGCGGTGCCTTTTGCCAGCGAATGCCTTCTTCCAGACGGTACATCCACAGTGTCTCGCCGTTGGTTGGATCGAGCGCCATCGCGCTGCGTCGGGTCGTTGCGACGGTGAACAGTCGTCCATTTGCATAGAGCGGCGTGGCGCGGTAGTACTCGTCCTTGCCAAACGCACTCGCGTTCCACGTCCAGGCAACTTTGAGCGAATCAAAATTCGTCGCATTGATTTGCTCAAGCGGCGAATATCGCGAACTCCACGCATCACCGCCCCAGTATCGCCACTCCCCGGCCGCGTTGCCGCGCACCAACGGCTTGCCGGCTTGCGCGACCGAGCGCACCGCGTAAACGCCGAGTGCACCGATGAACAGGGCACCAGCGGCCAGCACCATCCCAAACACCCGTCTGGTCGTTCGCTTCGTCATGGATTCTCCGTTCATGCTGCGATGTATTCCCG
>JANMRE010000004.1:0-14261 GCA_031370885.1 Gemmatimonadaceae bacterium | reverse complement strand
TTGGCTCACAGGGCCGGAAGCTCGAACTGGCTGATGGTCGACACGTCCTTATCCCCGCGACCGCTCACACACAGGAGCACCGGTTCGTCGGACGTCCATCGTCCCGCTTGCTGTTCAACCCACGCGACCGCGTGAGCTGTTTCCAGCGCGGGGATGATCCCCTCCATGCGGCTCAGCAGTGCCACGCCGCGAAGCGCCTCGGTGTCGGTGATCGATACGTAGGTGGCTCGACCGCTGTCATGCATCCATGAGTGTTCCGGACCAACGCCCGGATAGTCGAGTCCTGCGGAAATGGAATGCGCCGGATGCACCTGACCATTGGCGTCCTGCAAGAGGTAACTCAACGCGCCGTGCAGTACGCCCGGCGTTCCTTTGGTGATCGACGCGCTGTGCCGCTCGGTTGAGAGTCCCTCGCCCGCGGCCTCCACACCCACCAGTTCGACATCCGCGTCCTCGACGAATCCCGCAAAGATGCCCATAGCGTTCGAACCGCCTCCCACGCACGCGACAACTGTGCGGGGGAGTCGGCCCGCCCGCTCACGTATCTGCGTACGCGCCTCGCGCCCGATAACCGACTGAAACTCGCGAACAATATACGGATAGGGCGCCGGGCCGACCACGGAGCCAATGATGTAGTGACTGTCGTTCACCGACGTCACCCACTCGCGGATCGCCTCACTCGTGGCGTCCTTGAGCGTCCGCGTGCCGGTGGTGACGGGCACCACGGTGGCACCCAACAGTCGCATGCGAAACACATTCAATTGCTGCCGCCGCATGTCCTCTTCGCCCATGTACACCACGCATTCCAGGCCGAAGCGTGCGCAGATGGTCGCGGTGGCGACGCCGTGCTGCCCGGCACCCGTTTCGGCAATGATACGTCGTTTTCCCATACGCACGGCAAGCAACGCCTGGCCCACGGTGTTGTTGATCTTGTGCGCACCCGTGTGATTGAGATCCTCGCGTTTGAGCCAGACCGGCGCTCCCACCCGTTCGGAGAGGCGTGGCGCAAATGACAGCGCGGTGGGTCGTCCGACATACTCGCGAAGCAAATGATCCAGCTCGGCCTGAAAGGCGTCGTCATGCCGCGCAACCTCGAACGCCGCCTCGAGTTCATCGAGTGCGGGAATCAAGGTCTCCGGGACGTATCGTCCTCCGAACGGACCGAACCGATGGTTCGTGACCGGCGAAGGTGCCGCAACTGTCATCGTTCTATCCCCTTGGCGGCCCTGGCCGCTGACACGAACCGTTCTACCGCCGACTGATCCTTCACGCCGGGCGCCGTCTCGACGCCAGAAGATACGTCAACCACCTCCGGATTCAGCAGACGAATCGCGCTCGCAACGTTATCCTCGCGAAGTCCGCCGGCCAACACGAACTGCAAGCCGGGAACCGTCTTCCGGAGTCCCGCTACCGCCTTTGCCAGACCCTCCCAGTCCAATGTCACGCCGGTCCCGCCAAGCCGACCAGCAACCTTTGCATCAAGCACGAGCGCACCGGCGGCCAATGCGAGATCGGCCGCCTCTTTTGGAAGTGTCACCCCGTCAACCCGGAGAACCGGCCACACAGTCCGTGCAGTAGCCGTCCGAAGAAGACGTATCTGTTGGGCGGACGTTTCGCCGTGAAGCTGCAACACATCGAGGTCGAGCGATACACTGACCGCCAGCAATTCTTCGACCGGGATACTCCCAAAAACGGCCACCCGTTGCACGCTGTGACGACGTGGGCCAAGGACGGCACGGGCGCGCTCCACGTCGAGCAAGCGAGGGCCGCTCGCCAGGATCACTCCAAGATACGACGCGCCGGCACGCTCGGCGAAGTCGGCATCCCGTCGCTGTGTGAGACCGCAGATCTTGACCTGCGTCATCTGGTTCGGCCCGCGTCACCGTGAATCACGTGTTCGTCAGCGCGGTTGGCGCGGCACGCCCGACAGGGCGGACACCGCTTCCGTGGGGTGTGCGCTGGCCGAAACAGCGCTTCCAACGAGAACGGCATCGGCGCCCGCATGGGCTGCGGGGATGATGTCCTCGACGCGTTCCATCCCGCTTTCGGCCACGGCGACGCACGCGGAGGGTATGCACGGAATAATGCGCGGTGCCGTTGACCGATCGATGATCAGCGTTTCCAGATTGCGGTTGTTCACTCCCACGATCGTGGCGCCAGCCAGCAGCGCTCGGGCGAGTTCCTCCTCGTCGCGCACCTCGACCAGCACCGAGAGACCGGATTCTCGAGCGCAATCCACCAGACGCGGCAGCGCGTCGGGGTTCAACGCGCGCACGATCAGCAGCACCGCCGACGCGCCCGCAGCTCGCGCTTCCCAGATTTGAATGGGCGCCACGATGAAATCCTTGCGAATAACCGGAACCTCCACGCTGGCGCTGACGTCCGACAGGTCTTGCAGCGATCCGCCAAACCGCGACGGTTCCGTGAGCACGGAAATCGCCACCGCACCGCCGGCCACATACTGGGCCGCCCTCTCAGCCGCATTGAGGCCTGGTGCGATCGCACCCTTGGACGGCGACGCGCGTTTGACCTCGGCGATGATCCCGATGCAGCGTCCCCGCAAAGCCGCAGCGAGCGACCGTGCCGGGCGCTGGTCGGCGGCTCGCGCCCGAACGTCGCCCAGAGTGGCGTCGGCAGCGGCGGCACGCACGAACGCCGCTCTGGTGAGCTCTCCCAGCGTGCCAACGGGCGGCATCCATCGTGCCATTTCGGAAGATGCTTGCACTTCGGCCTGTATTCGGTTAGCGTGGATTCGGCGCCTTTTCGGTCCTGTATCACAACGGATCATGCCGCAAGGGCGAAGTTGGACTTGCAGACCCCACCTACGGAGGCGTCATGCCGCTTACCAAGCGACAGCGAGAGATTTTGTCGTATCTCTCGGAGTATCAGGAATCCAACGGGTACGCTCCGAGTTTCGAGGAAATTGCGCTGCAGTTCAACTATAACTCGCTGGCAACGGTTCACGAGCACCTCACGAACCTCGAACGCAAGGGCTACATCAAGCGTTCGTACAACGAGAGCCGCGCCATCGAAATCCTTCCCTCGGACGTTTTTCAGCGTTCCGTGGAACTGCCTTTGCTCGGTCTGGTCGCTGCCGGATCACCCATCGAAGCCTTATCGGCCGGCGAGACAATGGCGGTGCCCGATGGATTCCTGCGCAAGAACGGCAGCCACTATGTCCTGCGTGTGCGCGGCGATTCGATGATCGAAGACCAGATCCGCGACGGGGATTTCGTGGTCGTGAACGATCGACAGGCGGCCGACAACGGCGAGATGGTTATCGCGTTGCTTGATGGAGCCGCGGCCACGGTCAAGCGATACTATCGCGAGCGCGACGGGCGCATCCGGTTGCAGCCGGCAAACGAGACGATGTCGCCCATGTACGTCCATGAAGACGACGTGCGGATTCAAGGTATCGTGGTGGGTGTCTTGCGGCGCTACTGACCACACGGCACGTGTCGTCTGCCCGGCTATCGAGGCACATCGGTCGCCAATCGTGACGCCGCGCGCAGTCGATGCAACGCGTCCAGTCCGGCGCCTTCGGCAAGACCGGCGCGTGCGCGCGCGACTGCCGTGCGAAAGTCGCTCTCGTGACCACCAACGTAGAGTGCACCGGCGGCGTTCAGTATCACGGCGGCGCGGGCGCCTGGCGGTCCGTCGCCTCCGAGCACGCGTTCCACCAACGCGGCATTCTCCTGCGGATCGCCGCCCACCAGATCGGCGGCGACCACCCCGGCAACATCCGCCATCGCCGGGTCGATACTCCATCGTGTGAGCCGTCCGTCGGCCACCTCGATAACATCGGTCATCCCGATCGGGGAGATCTCGTCCAGGCCCGGCGCGCCGTGCACCACGAGCGCCCGACGTGTCCCGAGGGTTGCCAGCGCATCGGCCAGCAGCGAAAGACGAGCAGGTTCCGCGACACCCACCAGTTGGCGACCAGCACGCGCCGGGTTGGCAAGCGGTCCGACAATATTCATCACCGTGGGCACGCCCAGTTCGCGTCGCACTGGCCCGACATGGCGCAGTGCCGGATGCATAAGTGGTGCGAACATGAACACGATACCAGCGGTCTCCAGCGTGCGGGCCATCGCAGCGGGTGGCATGTCAATCGCTACCCCAAGCGCTTCGAGCACGTCGGCGCTGCCCGAGCGCGAGGTAAAGGACCGATTGCCATGCTTGGCCACGCGCACGCCGAGTCCGGCGGCCAGCAATGCGGCCGCCGTGGAGATGTTGAATGTTGTCAGTGTGCCACCGCCCGTTCCGCACGTATCCACCAAGGCATCGGGGTTGGATGCGTTCACCACCACCATCGCGGATCGCAGGGCTTCCACCACGCCCGCCACCTCAATTGCCGTCTCTCCCTTCACGCGCAGTGCCATCAGCAGCGCCGCGCACTGGACCGGCGTTCCTTCACCGCGCATGACGACGTCAAATGCACGGGTGATCGACGGACCATCAAGCGATTCGTGCGCCGCGAGGCGACGGATCGCCTGCGACAGCGCGTCACCCGACACCGAGTGCCCCAAGCAAACGTTCGGAGAGACGATGCCGGGTCGCGATGAGCGAGATCACCAATCCCAACAGGCGAACGCGCTCGACATCTTCATCACCGTAGACGCCGCGCTGTGCCCGATTCGTGAGATTCAACACACCGACCAAGCGGTCGTGGTATACCAGCGGGAAGCTGATAAAGCTGCCGGTGGTGAAAAACTGATCGTGCAGCAGCGGATGCTGTGTTGCGTTTTGCACGTCTTGCACCAGCAGCGGTGTGCGGGCGGCGGCTACGCGACCGGCAACACCCTCACCAATGCGGATGCGCATGCCTTCGACGACGTTCGGAGCAATCCCGCGAGCCGCCGCGAGGTAGAGATGGTCGGGCTCCGGGGCGACCAGCATCAGCGAGCAGCGCTGGGCCTGCATATCGTCACCGACCAACGCCAGCAATCCATCGACGAGCGCGCGCACATCGCGCGTCGATGCGTCGATCGTGAGCAGGCGATCGAGCAGATAGAGCGTCCGGGTGCGCTGACGAAGCGCCTCGCTCCGTCGATGGAGTTCAATGTGCGTTTGCTCCAACTGACCAACGGCCGACGCCAGTTGCTGTTCCGCCACGTCCGCCCGTCGCGCGGCGCGACGCACTTCTTCCATCGCGCGCGCGGCGTCTGCCTGCAGCGCCACGGCTTCAATCGCACCCAACGCCCCAATCGGCGTTGGCGTCGTGCGCGCGTCGCGCAACTCGGCCTCGAGGTGCCCCAGCTTCCGGACGTATTCGCCGTGTACGCGCTGGGTGACGTCTTCGAGCGTGCGCACCGCTTCTTCCCGCGCGTCGCGCTCGGCGAGGCGACCAAACGCCAGATCGAAGAGCGCCAGCGCCGGTGCGAGTCGGTCGGTCGTGCGCGTACCGAAAATCTTTCGAGGTTCGAACAGCGCGAGCACCGCCGACAGCATCCCTTCAATTCGCAACCCGCGCAGCGACAGCACGCCGCCGTCCAACCCGGGCGCAAATCCGAAGAGCCGGACGTAGTCGGCGGATTTGTCGGTCACGTCGATGAACTGCCCACCTGCGGTGACCTTGGCGCGAATCGGCTCGGGAAGGTGGTCGTACGTGGTCTCAAGCGACGAGCGAACGACCTGCGCCCCGACGGGAGAGAGACGCTCGCGCAGCATGTCCCGGCGCGCGTCGTAGTGCACCAATGCGACCGTCGCGCCGCGATCGAGTTCGGCCAGACACTCGCCCAGCGCGATCATGGCACCGTCGAGATCGGCGATGGCCCCGAGTGCGTGGGCAAGTGAGGCAAGTGAGCGAGGGGGCATAGACGAAATGACAAAACAGCCGTGGCCGCAGCAGCGCAATGGGGGAGTGCAGGTTGATGTCAGCGAAGTGTCATGGCGGCGCCTGTTTCTCGGCGCGGGCACCGCATCGGTTGAACAGTCGGATCGCCTGACGTACCTTCTGCGTGACATGGAGCCACACCCGATTCTGCTCGTGACTCAGTATGACGGCGGGCAGTTTGCCGGATGGCAGCGCCAGCGGGACGCACGCACCGTCCAAGGCGAGATGGAGCGAGTATTGGCGCGCTTATGCGCCGGACCCACGCCGGCGATTGGTGCCGGACGTACCGATGCCGGCGTGCACGCCCGCGGGCAGGGCGTTGGCGTCTGGGTCGTCCCCCGCTGGACGCCCACCGTCCTCGAGCGTGCGGTCAATGCCCTGCTGCCGAACGATATCTGGGTGCAATCGGCGCACCTGATGGCGCCGGGTTTTCATCCTCGCCGGAGCGCAATCGCGCGACGATACCGCTATCTTGTGGGTACGGATGCGGGGGCCCGATCACCGTTCCGACGCCGCTATGAATGGGCGCTGTTCAAGCCGTTGAACGCCGAGGCACTGGTATCCGAGGCGGCGGCATTGCTGGGAGAACACGAGTTTCGGGCGTTTGCGGTGGCACATACGGCACCGATCAACGACCATCACCGGTGCGTGGTACATCACGCATCCTGGCAGGAACGCGACGGCGGCTGGGTGTTCGACGTCGCAGCAAACCGGTTTCTCCATCATATGGTGCGTTTCCTCGTTGGAACGATGATTGAAGTGGCGCAAGGACGCCGACCGCGCGGCGCGATCGCGCGGTTGTTGACGCTGGCACACAACGCGGAAACGGCTGCGCCGGCACCGGCGCATGGGCTTTCGCTTCACGAAGTGGTGTATCCTCCAACGCTCTACCGCGACCATCCGTGAAGCTCTATTTGGCGACTGATGCGCTTGACGATGTGCGGTGGGCGGCTGAGCGCGCATTGATCGATGGGGTCGTACTTCCCGACGCGGCGCTGCGCGACGCGACCTCGCCCGAGGATGCGATGGCGTGGTTGGCCGAGTTCGCCCGCGCGGTGGCGCTGCCGGTTTTTGTGGCATTGAAGGCCTCGTCGGCCAATGAGGCTGAGGCGGAAGCAGAGCGTTTAGGACGTGCAGCCGATACCGTCGTGGTCCAGTTGCCGTTTCGGGAGCCCTACGTTCCGCTGCTGCATCGGCTGGCGCAGAGTGGCGTGCGGGTTGCGGCGACATTCGTCGGTTCATCGGCACAGGCCATGCTGGCGGCGCGCACCGGCGCCTCGTTCGTTTTTGTGGACGTCGACCGACTCGATGCGGCCGGTGCCGATGGCGCGCAGATCATCAATGAGGCTCGGCGTCTGTATGAAGTGATGGACGTCGAGTCGAATCTGGTGGCTCTGTTTCCAGCGGTCGGCCGTCCGCTGGTGGCGTGCGCGTTGGCGGGTGCGGACGCCGCCGTCGTGGGTACTGCAACACTGCGGGCGTTGCTGGCCTATCCGTATTCCGATCAGTCGTTGCCGGACGGCGCCCGCCGGCCATCGCACGGGGAACGGCTCCGTGTCTCCTCATCCTGATGTCCAGATCATCGTGTCTCGTTTGACGTTGCTCGTCGGCACGGCCCTGATGGCTGCGGGTTGCCAGGGTGCCGCACCTGACTCGTCGGCCGCACAGTCGCGTACGTTGCCACCAGCCGCGCCTCCCGCCGCGGGCGCGCTACCGGCTCAGTCCATCGCCGCGTCTCGCCGCACTGCACTCACCACCGCGGTCGAACGCGTTGCGCCGTCGGTGGTCACGGTGCAGACGGAAACCGTTGAGCGCGTGCCGGCGGACTTTTTCGAGCTTTTCAATGGGGAGCTTTCCGGCGAACGACGAAGTGCCGGCATTGGGTCGGGGTTTATCGTGCGGGCTGATGGCGTGATTGTCACAAACGCGCACGTGATCGGCGGAGCCAGCAAAGTGAGTGTGGCGATGCGCGACGGCGCGACCTACGAAGCCAAAGTGCTGGGGGTCGATGAAACCAACGACCTCGCCGTGGTGAAAATCGCGGCCACGCGCCTGCCCGTCGCTCCACTGGGCACGTCATCCGATCTGCTGGTAGGCGAATGGTCGATCGCGATCGGCAATCCGTTCGGGTTTGTGCTGGGCAACACGGAACCCAGCGTTTCGGTCGGCGTGATCAGCGCGGTTGGGCGAAATCTTGCCGGTCGCGGCGATGGCGGTGGTGTGTACGTGGACATGATTCAGACAGATGCCGCGATCAATCCGGGAAACTCAGGCGGTCCGCTGGTGAATGCCATGGGCGAGGTGGTTGGCGTCAACAGCTCGATCTATTCGCCGAGTGGTGGATCCGTCGGCCTGGGCTTTGCGATTCCGATCGACCGCACGAAACGCATCGTGGAGGATCTGCTGGAGCACGGCTCGGTGCGTCAGCCGTGGGTGGGACTTCGGCTCCAACCATCGCAGGCCCGCAGCGCGCGCGAAGCCGCCTCGGCGGGGGCGATTGTCGGCCGGGTGGTGCCGGGCTCGCCGGCGGAACGCGCCGGAATTCGTGTCGGCGATCAGATCGTACGCGCCGCGACACGCGCCGTGCGCAATCCGTTTGATTGGGAAGCACGACTCCTGGATGTGCGTGTGGGTGAAATCATTCCGATGGTGGTCCGTCGCGGCGGTCGCGAAATCAACGCGACGGTCACGGTTGCCGAGCCACCAGAGGTGAGCGCGCCGAAAGTCACCGTCCTGACCGACCTGCAGTTGGTGTCGCTCACCGACGTGATCCGGCAAGAACGCGGCATTGGGGTGTCGTCCGGCGCGTTGGTTTACAAAGTGCCCGATCGCATCAGCGATGTGATCGGACTGCAAGCGGGGGACGTGATCGTCCAGGTGGGACGTTCACGTGTGGGCAGTGCGGAAGCGGCCTCGCGTGCCATCGAGCGCGACGGTGGCCGCGGTCCGGTGGTCCTCGTGTTCGAGCGCGGCCGCCAGCTGATGCAAACGTCGTTCTCGCTGCGCTGATTCAGCGTGTTCGCACAGCCTTCGCCACTGACGTGACCGACTCCACTCACTCGACATACAGTTCACCGCTCGCGGAACGCTACGCGTCGCGAGCCATGCTGATGCTGTGGGGCCCCGCCACGCGATACGGACTCTGGCGACGTCTCTGGCTCGCCCTTGCCGAATCGCAGCAGGCGCTGGGAATCGATATTCCCGACGCCGCGTTGGCCACGATGCGTGCGCACCTCGACGACATCGATTTCCCTGCCGTCGCTGAGTACGAGGCACGCTTTCGCCACGACGTCATGGCGCATATCCATGCGTTCGGCGACGTCGCACCCGATGCACGCAAGTTCATTCACCTCGGCGCCACCAGTTGTTACGTCACCGACAACGCGGAGTTGATTCTCATGCGACGCGGTTTGGCGCTGCTGCGTGAGAAACTGTTGAACGCGCTGGAGGCGCTGGACGGCTTTGCGCGCGCCTGGAAAGACGTGCCGGCGCTCGGCTACACCCACCTCCAACCGGCGCAACTCACAACGGTTGGCAAGCGGGCGACTTTGTGGATGCAGGATATCCTGCTCGACCTGGACGATCTCGAATCGCGCGTCGCTCGCCTGCCCTTCCGTGGCGTCAAAGGCACCACCGGTACGCAAGCCAGCTTTCTGTCGCTCTTTGACGGCGATCACGAGCGTGTGCGGGCACTCGATCGCATGGTCACGGCGCGCATGGGGTTTGCGGCGTCGATTCCGGTGTCGGGACAGACGTATACCCGCAAAGTGGACGCCCAGGTGCTTGATGTCGTCGCCGGTATCGCGGCGACGGCATCGAAGTTTTCCGGGGACGTTCGCATGCTGCAGGCGTTTGGCGAGATTGAGGAGCCATTCGAGTCACAACAAGTCGGATCGTCGGCCATGGCGTACAAGCGCAACCCGATGCGATCCGAACGCATTGCGGCGCTGGCCCGATTTGTCCTGTCGCTGGAGCCGAATGCCAACCAGACGCACGCCGTGCAGTATTTCGAGCGTACGCTCGATGACTCGGCCAATCGGCGCCTCGTGATTCCCGAAGCGTTCCTGGCCACCGATGCGATATTGGTTCTGCTGCTGAACATCGTGAAGGGCCTCGAAGTGCATCCGGCACGCATTCGACGGCGTGTCGACGATGAACTGCCCTTCATGGCCACCGAGGAGCTCATCGTACGATTCGTGCGCGCGGGCGGTGACCGACAGGAGGCGCACGAACTTATCCGCGGTCACAGCATGGCCGCCGCACGTGCCGTGAAGGACGGCGCCGCGCACAACGACCTGCTCGAGCGGCTGGCGGGCGATCCGGCGTTTGGACTTCCCCTCGAGGATCTCCGTGCGGCGGCCGATCCGCATCGCTTTGTGGGCCGCGCGCCGCAGCAAGTGGTTGAGTTCTGCGACGAGCATGTGGCCCCGTGGCTGGCGCGTGAGCGGTCTGGTGGCGCGCTGGACGAGCTGCGCGTATGAGTCGCGCCCTCATCACCACGCAGCTACCGCTGCCACTGGTTCGGCGCGGCAAAGTGCGCGATGTCTACGCGGTCGATGCGGACCGTCTGCTGTTGGTAACGACCGATCGTATCAGCGCCTTCGATGTCGTGATGAACGAGGCGATTCCCGGCAAGGGCGCGGTGCTCACCCAGCTCACGGCCTGGTGGCTCACGCAGCTGCGCGAGCGCGTCGCGCATCATCTGCTGAGCGCCGACACCGACGAGATCATTCGACAGATCCCGGTGCTGGCGACCCATCGTGACCAACTCGCAGGACGCGCCATGCTGTGCCTGACCGCCGCCGTGGTGCCAATCGAATGTGTCATCCGCGGCTACATCACGGGATCGGCATGGAAGGAGTATCGTGAACACGGGACGCTCGCCGGTGAGCCGCTCTCCCGTGGGCTGCGTGAAAGTGATCGACTTGATCCGCCGATCTTCAGTCCGGCAACGAAAGCCGAAACCGGCCACGATGAGAATATCACGCCGGCGCAGGTAGTCGCCTCGTTGGGCGCCGACACGGCGACCACGCTCGAGCAACTCGCGCGCACGATTTACGAGTTCGGTCGCGCGACCGCAGAGCCTCGGGGTATCATCGTTGCTGATACCAAGTTCGAGTTTGGCTTTCGTGACGGCCAGTTGTTGTTGATCGACGAAGTACTCACTCCGGACAGTTCGCGCTTCTGGCCGGCGAATGACTACTCTCCGGGACGCGGCCAACTGAGTTTTGATAAACAGCCGCTACGCGATTGGCTAGACGCCGAACGACGCGCGGGCCGCTGGAATGGCGAGGCACCGCCCCCGACACTTCCGCCGGAGGTGATTCGGGCCACCAGCATCCGCTACCGCGATGCCTACCACCGTTTGACCGGCGAGCCGCTGGACCTGGCCGCGCTCGGTCTTCCTGAGGAGCTGTCCTGATGTTCGCGCGTGAAGGATTTCCGTTCATCGTGGGTGCCGCGGCGATGGCGGCGTTGACATTTGTCGTCGCCCTTCGCCTGAGATCGTGGCCACTCTGGCTGGTGGCGTTCCTCCTGACCATCATTGCGCTCTGGATCGCGTGGTTCTTCCGCAACCCGGAACGTCCGGGCGAACGGGGAGCGGGGATCGTCATCGCACCCGCAGACGGGCGGGTGGTCCTGATCGTCCCGATCGACGAGCCGACGTTTGTGCGCGGACCAACAACCCGGGTGTCGATCTTCATGAACGTGTTTGATGTGCACGTGAACCGGTATCCCGTGGAGGGCGCTGTCCAGTACGTCGTACATACGGCGGGTAAATTCCTCAACGCGGTGGCGGAGGCGTCGAGCGCCGAGAACGAGCAAGCCTCCGTCGGCATTGTCAGCGGACCGCATCGGATTCTGGTACGTCAGATTGCCGGGCTCATTGCCCGACGCATCATCACGGACGCGCAGACGGGTGACCACGCGCAGCAAGGCGCGCGCATGGGTTTGATTCGATTCGGCTCACGGGTCGACATTTTTCTGCCGCCGTCGGCGGATCTTCGCGTGGCGGTGGGCCAGCGCACCCAGGCAGGCGTGACGGTCATCGCCCGGTTGTCGGCCACGTGAGCACCGACAGCGGAGGCCGCATGCGTCGGCCGCACCCGCGCGTGGCGATTGCGCTCCCCAACGGCTTCACGCTGGCGAATCTGTTTTTTGGCATTTTTGCCGTTGTGGCGGCGTCGCGCGGAGTTTGATGCCGCAGCGCGCTACATCGTGTTCGGCGCGATCGCGGATACGCTGGATGGTCGCATCGCGCGCGCCACGAAGTCCGGCACACGATTCGGTGAAGAGCTCGATTCGCTGGTTGACGCGATTTCGTTCGGCACCGCACCTGCGCTCATCATGTACTTCGCCGTGCTGCAAGGGGGGCGTTGGGAGTGGATTTTTTGCTTCTTCTTCACGGCGTGCGCCGTGATGCGTTTGGCGCGATTCAATGTCGAGCAGGCCGGTCGCAAGACCACGCACTTTACGGGACTGCCCAGTCCGGCGGCCGGGATGACACTCGCGACCTACTACTGGTTCAGTCAAACGTCGCTGTATACCGAAACGATGATCGGCGACTTGCCGTGGCACCAGATGCTGCGTTGGGTCATGCTGGGTCTTGGCATGCTGATGATCAGCAACGTACAGTACGCCAAGGTGCCGACCGTGGGCGTGCGAACGCTGAGCGGCATTCTGGGACTGCTTCTGGTGGTTGGCACGATGGTTGGCGTGATTTTCCTGCCGAAGCAGTTCTTCTTCCCCGCCCTGATGACGTACGTGCTGTACGGTATTGGACGAACGACGTTTCTCGGTTTGCTGGACCGTTTACCTGTCGGACACGACGACGTGGCCATCACCGTCGAGTCTGACGATGACGACGGAGATGATGACGCCGCCAGAAGGCGTCGGCGGCGACGCCGCCTCCCACTACCCATTCCCGACCCCTCAAAGGGTCGTGAGGATTCTTCGGCATGAGCCGCTATCGGTTGTCCATTCATATCGTCCCACGGCGAGGTATTCTCGATCCGCAGGGAAAAGCCGTTGCGGACGCGCTGCATTCGCTGGGGTTTCCCGAAGTCGGTGACGTGCGCGTAGGACGGTATCTCGTTGTCGAGGCCAACGCGACGTCGGCCGATGCAGCCCGTGAGGCGGCTCGCACCATGTGCGAGAAGCTGCTGGCCAATCCGGTCACGGAGGATTTTGAAATCGCGGCGGTGGAGCAATCGTGAAGGCCGGCATTATTCGATTTCCCGGTTCGAATTGCGATGAAGACGCTTTTCGCGCCGTCGCCGACATCCTCGGTCAGGAGGCCGTGTACTGCTGGCACAAGGACCATGACTTGCAGGCGGTTGATCTGGTGATCCTGCCCGGGGGGTTCAGTTACGGCGACTATCTGCGCGCCGGCGCCATCGCGCGGTTCAGTCCGATCATGCGAGAAGTCGTTGCGTTCGCGAAACGCGGCGGTCCGGTGCTCGGGATCTGCAACGGGTTCCAGATTGCCTGCGAAGCTGGGCTGCTTCCCGGCGCGCTTCTGCGCAATGCGAGTCTGCACTTCGTGAGCGCACCAACGCATCTGCGCGTAGAAAGCGTCGCGACGCGGTTCTCGGCGCATTACCATCTTGGCCAGGTCATTCGTATTCCGATCGCGCACGGCGACGGTCGCTACACCGCCGATCCGGACACACTCGCGCGACTGGAAGGTGACGGGCGTGTGGTGTTCCGATACGTGACGGCGCAGGGCGATGCCACAGACGCTGCCAACCCCAACGGGTCGCAGCGGAATATTGCCGGAATCGTGAATGACGCTGGCAATGTGATGGGGATGATGCCGCACCCGGAACGCGCGATGGAGCTGTTGCTGGGCTCGACCGATGGCCTGCCGCTCTTCACCTCGATTCTTGAATCGATGCTTTCCACGGTGAACGCGTGAGTCGGGTTGAATCGAGGCCCGGCGATCCCACCATCACGCCGGCGTTGGTGGCCGAGCATGGCATTACGCCGTTCGAATACGAGCGACTCGTGGCGATGCTGGAACGGGAACCGACCTTTACCGAACTCGGTATCGTGAGTGCGCTCTGGAGTGAACATTGCTCCTACAAGCATTCACGGCCAATGCTGAAAACGCTTCCAACGAAAGCGCCGTGGGTGTTGCAAGGCCCCGGTGAGAACGCGGGGGTTATTTCGGTTGGCGATGGATGGGCGGTGGCGTTCAAGATTGAATCGCACAACCATCCGTCGGCGGTGGAACCGTATCAGGGTGCCGCCACCGGCGTGGGCGGCATCCTGCGCGATGTTTTCACCATGGGCGCGCGACCGATCGCCCTGCTCAATTCGCTGCGGTTCGGTTCATTGACGTCGAGTCGGGTGCGCTGGCTATTCGCCGGTGTGGTGAAGGGTATCGGCGACTATGGCAATTGTGTGGGCGTGCCAACGGTCG
>JANMRE010000825.1:0-3494 GCA_031370885.1 Gemmatimonadaceae bacterium | reverse complement strand
GTGAGTCGAATCGACTGACCGGAAATGAAGGCTGCGTCAGGCGACAGCAGGAACCGCACCAAGCCGATCACATCGGACTCCTCGCAGAGCCGGCCGAGTGGTATTTTCGCAACCTCCCGGAGTCGTTGACGTTCGGGGATGTGTGCATTGAGCCCCGACGCGAGCACACTCGGCGTCACGGCATTTACCGTGATTCGCCGTTTCGCTAAATCGGGAGCCAGCAGCGACACCGTGTGTTCCAACGTGGCTTTGCCCAGTGAATAGCTGGCGAGCGAAAAGTTCGGGCTGTGCAGGCCGTAACTGGAACCGATCGCGACAAGTCGGCCGCCGTCTGTCGCGCTCGTCGACAGCAGGCGCGCCAGACGAATCAGGTAGGTACTGCCAAAGGCCACCTGCATGGCGACGGTGTCGAGAGGCACATCCAACAACCCGCCCTGAGGCGCTCCCGGCCACGCGGCGTGTACGACCGCGTGCAACGGACGACCGTTCAGCACGATCTCGACAATGGACTCCCAGGCGTCATCGGCGAGATTTGCCGAGAGATGCTGCACAAAGGGGTGGTTCTGAAGGTCCTCTGGCAGTGGTCGGTGCCGAGAGAGCGCCAGAACGAGGTGGTCGGTCGCGAGCTCGCGGGCTATCGCGCTCCCCACTCCCCCGGAGGCACCGGTCACCAGAACAATGGGTCGCGATGCACCTTCGACCGCCGATGACGTTGCCGCGCGCGAGGATTCGATTTTTCCATGGCCCGTTGCTGGCACGTCGGTGTGATCATGAAACGTGAATCCGGTATGTACTTCGGCGGTCATGCGGCCGGTGTCCATGTCTTCTACCGTGGTGCGAACGACTCCCTTGTGCGTCGCGGAATCCCAGCTGGAGATCACCCCCCGAACACGCACTCGGCAGGGGCAAAACAGCGGTGCCGGGAATCGGGACTGCACTGACATGAGGAGGACTCGTCGCCCAGGGAGAAACATGCCCAGCATGGCCGACGCGAGCCCGATCTGGAACGCACCGTGAACGATCGGGCGCCGAAAATTCGTCATCGCCGCGTACGCGGCATCCACGTGCAGTGGATTGCGATCACCGGAGTTTTCCGCGAACGTGTCGATGTCGCTCTGCGACAGCATGCGCTCAAAAGACGCTTCCGCACCGATGAACAGATCGGCCGGATCCATCTCGCGGGCCTCGTGATTCACGTTGTTTTGCCCGCGCGGTCGTTCAGGACGGCCAGCACCAGTGCGAACGAGTTGAGGTCTTCAAGTTCGTCAACGTCAAGCTGAAGGTCGAACTCTTCCTCGATCACGCTCACGAGCGTGACGCTTGCCAACGAATCCCAGGCGGATACCGTGGCCGTCGAGGCGAGCGGGATCTCGTTTTCACTGAGATCCGGGAAGACGGCTACAAAACAGGTGAGCAGGCGCTGTTGCAGGTCGGTCATGGGATCAGTTCAGTGCCGGTCGTGAGAATGGTGTGGTACATCGGCAGGCCCTTCGTCTGGAACACGTCGCGGGTTATCTCCGGCACCTCCGGCCACGGCCCGTCTCCCAGCAGTTGCCTGAGGAATTCGCGCGCAGGTCCGTTGCGTTCGGTGGCCGCGTACGAAAGTCGGACGCGGGACGCGCCATGCATATCAAAAAGCGACTGGAGGCATTGATACTCGATACGACGTGAAAATGCCCGACAACTCAGCACCCAGGCGTCAACGCGAACCGCGTCGCTTTCCCGTTCGCACAGCAGCACGGCGATCTTGCCGAGCGGTCCAAATTTGTCCTTGTACGAGGCGGTCAGCTTGAAACGATTTCCCCCCGCAAACGCCGACGTCCACTCCTGATCGGTGTATCGAACACCGTTCAGGTTGAACTGATTGGTTTTGTTGATCAGTTGCATGGCGCGCTCGTCCTGCGGGTCGACCGAGAACTCCAGCCGGAGTTCCGCATCAAGCTGTGAGAGCAGTTGGTCACCGGTCTCAACGCCCTCCTCAAGCGCGACGTGAATTGCAGCCGAGTCGCGAATGCTCGCCAGGCGATAGCGATCCTCGTCGAGGACCTTCGGTTTGCCAAACAGATCACGCAATTGCTGGAGAAAGGCAACAACGAGGCGAGGGCTTTCCTTGGGGAAGCGAAGGCACAATATCTCGGGAAACCTGGCGTTCACTTCCGCCAGTTCCAACGGGTTGTCGTCTACGAATACCACGCTGTCGGGAGCGACATTCCATGTTTTCAGAATCGCGCTCATGGACGTCGACTTCGGCCCCCAGTGTGCGTGTACCGGGAAGAGACGGTCCGCGCTCAGCAGCATGCCCGGACGATGGAGCGCCTCCAGGACGAGCGGTTGGTCGTTCTTGCTGGCGACTGCCAGCAAAACGCCGGCATCGGCCAGCGAGGCCAGCACTTGCTGGTAGAGGCCATGCACCTGTGCGCCATCCTCAAGGGAGTACGACACTCCGTCTATTCCCACATCACCGAGAATTCCGCGCCACAGGGTGTCGTCGAGATCCGTCACGAGCCCCTTCTTCGGGGTGAGCGGCACCAGCAATTCGGCAATCGTCTGCGCGAGCAGATCAGCGTGTGCCAGCGAAAACGGGAAGCCCGACGCGAGATCGGAGGCGGGGTCCGCTCGTTCAGCAGTCGACGAAATGCGGTCGATTCGCTGTGCACTGACCAGATGGACTCCCTGCTCAACCAGCCGAGCTGACGCATCGGCAATAGCTTGCCGAAGCCCAACTTCCAGCACGGAGGTCAAGGCACCCGGTGTTTGAGCCACCGGAGGGATCATGAGCGTTGGAAACGCAACGCACACGTGATTCCCCGCTCCGGCCAGCGTCGAAAGCCGTTCCGCGATGGACGCGAGCCGACGGGAGGTCGTCAGAAGAATGTCGGGAACTGCCGAGGCGGTCCAGCCGCCTGCTGCGCGCCAGCCGAGACGCGGATCCAGATCGCTCCATTCAACCGCAACGGCGATGCCGGCGGTCGCTGACGTTCCAGCGGATTGCAGCCGTTCTAGGTTGCCCGATATGTCACCGAACAGACCCGTGCTAAGCGTGACCGAGCGTGCGACGGTTCTGCTCTGCAGGTGGGCCGTGAGGAATGTCGCGAAGTGCAGCGGGGTGAATCCGCAGACCAAATGGAACGTCTGGTCGGGCGCCCCGTTTCGGCGGGCCTGGTTGATGAGGCCAAGCGCCTCAATAAGCTTCATGTATTCAACGTGCTCCAAGGCAGGGACGAAGACGCCAACGACGGCCGTCTCCAAGCATGTTATATTAGCCGAATCGTGACTCTGCAATCAGGACTTCGACGTTGATTTGACGTTTCGAACGAATCGGCGAAACACGGCAGGTGTTCGATCGTATTGACGAGACGCTGCGGTAATGGTGGTGCAGAAGCATCAGGCGTACAGCAGAGTGTGGTATCGAAGCAACAATTATCCAAAGGTGGTTCTTGAGTCTGGTGATCGTTCAAAGCCGCTTCATGTGTTACAAGTTGATGCTATTAAAT
>JANMRE010000809.1:0-9455 GCA_031370885.1 Gemmatimonadaceae bacterium | reverse complement strand
CGCGCCGAGTACAAGACGGTCACGTTGCGCGAACTGATGAGTCACGTGGGCGGGCTGCAGAACAACTTCAATGGAATGACCGCGTCAACCAACCTGCCTCTGGCACGCACCGCGTGGATGAACGGCACGTTTCAGCAGGTGCCCTACGGGCCGCGCGGTCAGTATTACTACAGCAACAATGACTTTGGCGCGGCAGGTGCCATGATTGAGCGTGCCTGGAACAGCAGCTACGAGAGCTTGATAAGCACGCGGTTGCTGCAACCGCTTGGTGTGATCGGCGCAGGGTGGGGACCAACAACCGGTGTGGGCGGCACGGACCAACCTGTCGGTCACCAACGCGTGAACAACGCGTGGGTGGTGTGCGAAGCGTGCGACAACCCCGCGCCATTGGCCCCGGCGGGAACAATGCATGTGCCGCTCACCGGTTGGGCTCGCATCACACAGGAATTGTTGTTGGCCGATCAGGGGCGCAGCGCACTGCTCACCCAGGCAACGGCGCGCGTGTTAACCACCAATGCGGTGCCGGCGGGTGGCGGCAATACGTATGCCATGGGGTGGGTCGTGGGGAGCAGCACGCCCGGTGCGCGCTGGGTTGGGCACGACGGCAACAACACGGTGAATCACGCGCGTGCGACGGTGTATCTGGACGCCGGTGTCGCGTATCTGATCGTCACGAATGCGTCCGATATTTCCGGCGGCGTGAGCGGTGCCGCCCTCACCGCCATGCAAACTCGTCTTATCACCTTTTGGAACACCGGACGGTGATCGCAACGCACACGCGACAGAACCACCCTGACACTACGCCGCGAACCCGCACTGCCTGAGCACCTTCGCCACCGCTTCACTCGCCATGCTTTCCGGCGACTCACCCCACCGATTGTACGACTCGGCGTGCGTCGAACCCGCGCCGAGCAACATCTCCGTGATCGCGACGTAGTCGGCATCGTTCCCGGGTCGCGCGTTGGTGGAACCATGCGACGCCCAGGCGATGGGCGAGCTGCCGTAAGTGCTGTCACCCACATTCACCGGTGCGCCACATTCCAGCAGCACGCGTGTCATGTTCACGCGGCCGTGCCAGGCCGCCCAATGCAATGGTGTGCCGCCCCAATCGCCTTCATCATCAAGCTTCCAACCCAACGCGACCATGAGTCGGACGCTCGACTCACGGTCCTGCTCCACTGCCAATGCCAGTGTCTGGCGATCTGCTGCGGTGAGCGTGGCCATCAGCGCGGGATGATGGGTGAGGATGTCGCGCGCCGCACGCTCGTCGGCCCGAATGCATGACGCCAGCAACCGATCGACGGGAGTGAGCGACGACGTATCCGCGCCGCACTCGGCGAGATACGTCGCCACGCCGTCGTTTCCTGTGCGCATCGCCATCGCATAGGCGGTTTTTCCGTCGTCGCGCCGTGCATCGACAACGGCGCCATACCCGACCAACAGGCGAGCCACATCAACGCTGCGCCCAAACGCTGCCACACGATGCAACGGAATTTCAGCATTGCCCGGCGCGTCGCTCAGCGCATCGCTCAGCGCATGGCTCGGCGCATCGTCGCGGCCCGACTTCACATAGCTGGGCACATTCGGGTTGCCGCCGTGTTCCAGCAGCCACTGCATGCCCAGCGTTGACGATGCATAGTGCGGATGGTCCTCCTTGTATCCGGCCAGAAAGTACAGCGGCGTGTTCCCCCATGTCGCGTGCGCGCCGCTCACGTCGGCCCCGTGTGTCAGCAACAAGTCAAGGCAGTCGCGATGATTGCGTTCAGCGGCATGGTAGATGCTTTCTCCGTCGTTTGGGTTCGCACCGCGTTCAAGAAGCAAGCGTGCCACCGCGACGTTGTTGGACACGCAGGCGAAGTACAGCGCAGAAATAGTGGCACTGGGGTCATCGGCCAGTGTCATTGCGGCATTGGCGCTCGCTCCTGCGTCAAGCAGCAGCCTCACGGTGTGCACGCGATCGGCGTCACCGACACCCAACAGCCGCTGGAGCCCGGCATGACAGGCGAAGATGATCGGTTCGGTGCCATCCGCTGCGGAGGCGCGTGTAGCGCGCGCCGGGTCAGTCGCCAGAAATGCCGCCACGAGCGCCGGGTCCGCAACGGCGGCTGCGGTGTGAATGCTGTGGCGCGCCAGCTCAGGGTGCCCGTCAAGCACGGTCTTGGCGCGCGCCGCATCATCGTCCCGAAGAGCCTCCAGGAATCGCGCCGCATGCACACTCATCGATGTACCGTCGTTTGCCTCGCGCAGTCTATCGTTCGAGAAATGGTCAGAACGAGTGAGCGTCGAATGTGGGGGGAGGGAAAGCCCATGCCGAAACAAAACTGCTCGTGCTGCCGACCGGCAATCCCGGTTTGAGCCGGTTGTTCCTCCGCAGCCAGCCGGCCACCGCGTCAATGACAACAAAAAGGTCAAATACGAGACAGGTCACCGCCCAGAGGGTAGTTTCTGGCGGTCAGGGCGTCTGTCGATTTGACCCGCGCCCAACGAGTCCCGCGTTGCCGTTCTTTGTGTGCCTCTGCCGAGATGATCGACGTGCCGCTGGTCCCACCCTTTCTGCTGCTTGATCGCTACGAAATCACTGCCGAGATCGGACGCGGTGGCAACGCCGTGGTGTTCCGGGCACACGATCGGGTACTCGATCGCGCCGTGGCCGTGAAGGTGTTGCGTGACGACTCGTTGTCCTCCGACACACTGGTGCGCTTTCGACAGGAAGTACAAGTCACGGCTCGGCTCGAGCACGCGCACATCCTTCATGTGTACGACACCGGCGAGTATGAGGGGCGGCCGTACATCGTGATGGAACTGGCGTCGGGGCGCTCGCTGCACGAGCGGCTTGAGCGGGAAGGGCAGTTGCCGATCATGGATGCGCTGCAGATCACGCGCGATGTTGGATTGGCGCTGGCGCACGCGCACGCTCGTCGGGTGGTGCATCGGGATGTGAAGCCGGAAAACATCCTGCTGGCCTCGGGCGGCGCGATCCTTGGGGACTTCGGTATTGCGCGCGTGACCACGGAGGATATCGCGCGCAAGATCACGTCTACGGGCACGGCGGTGGGCACGGTGTTGTACATGAGTCCGGAGCAGTTGTGTGCCGAACCCAACATCGATGAACGGAGCGACCAGTATTCATTGGCGTGCGTGCTGTACGAAATGCTGGCCGGGGTGCGACCTCACATCTCGGCGTCGTTTGCCGGGCTGCGGATGCTGCGCATGACGGGACAGCATCTGCCAGTGAGTGCGCACCGGCCGCGCGTGTCGCCAGCTGTGAACGACGCGATCATCACCGCCATGTCGCCACTGGTCGCCGATCGGTTCCGCAACATGGACGCGTTTCTGGCGGCGCTTGGCGTTGGCGCGTCGGCGGAATTTCAGATAGCCGACGCGTCAGATGTGAGGTCGGCCGGTGGTGACGCTGGTGCGATGCGAAGCGATGTCGGTAGTCCCGCCGTCACGCCATCCGCAGGTACGATCGCCACGAGATTCGCAGCCCTGCCGGTGTGGCAACGCTGGACGATAGCGGCGATAGTGCTTGCCGCCATGGTTGTTGGAGGATTGATGGTTGCGCGGCGGGGTTACCAGCGATTATCGACGGCGCTGGAACGGGCCGATGGCACGCTGGAGGTGGTGCTGCGTGGCGCTGTGGCATCGGGTGATACGATGTCATCGTCACATCGGTTGCATGCGGCCCTGCGGGCGGAACTTGGTTCGTGGGACGCGCTGCGATTGGTGGAACGATCATCCGCTTCCGACAGGGGGACATTGACGATAAACCCGAGCGTCAATGTGATTGCTGACTCGGTGCGCATTCAGGTGGACATCCAGCCGAGCGTCACGGGCGGCGTGGTACCGATCTCAATGATGGTGGCTGCGCAGGATCTGCGCGCGCCGACATCAATTGCGGCGTCACTGGCACGACGTATTCTGCTGCGTCACATCGCTCCGACACTGTCGCTTGCCGACGTCCCGGGGCTTGACGCGTTGCCTGGACGATCGCTTTCAACGCTGCAGGCGTACGTGCGTGGGTTCACGGCGTTGCGTGCCGGCACCCTGGATACGGCGGCCGCGGCATTTCGTGCCGCGGCACGTGGCGGATCGACATATCCGTACGCCGAGTATTGGGCGGCACAGAGTGGCGCGTGGTCGGCGCCGAACGAGGGGTCGTCGTGGCGACGGATGGCGGACAATGCCGTGCGCGCCGGCACGCTGCGCGGTACAGATTCGCTGCTGGCCGTGGCACTGCGACATGTGTTGCACGCTGAGTTTCCCGAGGCCTGTGACGCCTATCGCGCTGCCACCGCTCGTGATCCCGGATCATTTACGGCGTGGTACGGACTTGGTGATTGCCAGCGCCTCGATTCGTTGGTGGTGAATCGGCCGGAAGGAGTGCGTTTTCGGAGCAGCCACTGGTCGGCGCTGGACGCCTATCGGCGGGCCGTCGATCTTGCACCTACGTCGGCGTGGTTGTCTGCGCTGTTCGATCCGATCATGCGGACCACCTATGCCGCGGCCGGACGTTCGCGTGTGGGATATACCCGTCTCAAATCGCGCGATTTACTGGCTGCTCTGCCGTCGCTTTTCGCAGACACCATCGGGTTCATTCCACTTCCGGTCAGCGAGTTTTCAGGCATGGGACAGCGTTCGGTACCGACAACGCTCATTGCGGCGCTGCGGCGAGGTCGTGTGGTGGCCCGTGACCTGACAGCCCGATGGGTGAAGCAGTTTCCCGATTCGCCTGAGGCGTGGCTCCAGCGCGCTGTGGCACTGGAGCTGGATGGACAGATTAGCACGGGCGTTGATGTGGCGGGCGCCGACAACGCGCTCGATCGTGTGGAAACCGGGAGGCCATCGGCTGAGATGCGAGCGCGTATCGCTGTCGCGCGCACACGCCTGGCATTGCGACGTGGCGATGTGAAATTGGCTATGCAGATTGCGCGGGACGCAACGGGTAAGGCTGTGACCTCACCACTTTCCGTTCGCGTGGTGCTGGCGCCGCTAGCCGGCTTTCTTGGTGACGTTCCTCTCGCCGCGCGGTTGGGCGCGGGGGACAATGACGTGGCGGAGGCGCTGCCGACATCCCTTGTCGACTCCCTCAAGTCCTTCAGTCTAAACGCTACCATCGGCATATGTGCTGGGCTCGCTGAGCAGCGAAAGGAGCTGGACCGGCTGTTTAACGGCATCATCGCTGCGGCGGAACTGAACGCGCAGCGCGCAGCGCGACTGGGCTCGTTGTATCGGTTGGCAGTACCCTGTCTCGGACCGGAAATTCGGAGTGAGTTTACGCCGACCTTGCCTCTCGACTCTGCGTTTGTCGCGCTGGCCGCGGGGAACCGGGCTGAGGCACGCCGCGTGCTTGGAGACTTGCGGGCCAACCGTAGGGGTGCAACATTCGCGACCATCTCATGGGATTTCCTGTTCGCCGAGTCGTGGGCGCTGGTGCAGGCGGGCGACACGGCGATTGCAAGAGCGCAGCTCGTGGGCGCGTTGGATGACATCTCCAGCATGAGTTTGTACACGCTTGATCAGATGGCGCAAGCGGCGGGACTTCGACGAGGGTTGTTGCTGCTACGCGACATCACTAGCGCGAAGGGCGGTGCGAGTGGGTCGGAAAAGCAGTGGGTGGAACGGGCGCGGGACCTGACGGCAACTTTGGCCAAGGAGTGAGGACGATGCGTGTACTTCGACGTGCGATGACAACAATATCGTTGGCGCTGGTGATCACGGCGGTGGTCGGAGCGTGCGCGAAGGGAGGCGCCGGGGATCGTGCGCCTGGTGATAGTGCACAGGTTCCCGACGTTTCGATTCTCGATTCAACGGTCGGACCCGGGAAGGGTTCGCAGGCGCTCGCAGGGGCGAAGCTCCAATCGAACTGCACGTTCGACGCAGAAACGACAAGGTGTAGCGGCTACTCGAGTCTGAGATTTTCTGACGTAACCAATGGCATCGACGCGGCGAAGTTCGTCGCGACCATCGCAGGTGATGCCTATTGGAACACGCCAAAGCTGGACAATGTTCGCGAAACATCTGATGCGAACTTACCTGCGCGATTCGATCTCAGAGTGATCAAAGACGCAGGCGACATGCAGTTCAGCGACCTCGGCGCCGGCGTCGTTGTCATGGCGCGCATCGATGTCCGTGCTCCAGGAGGAGGAAAGGACAAACGCTACAAAATTGGTCGGAAACAAAATCAAGATTGGGGACCGACTTTCTATCTCGTCGTCGACGGATACGACCAGTCCGCGACAGACGGGGCCAACGGTGGAATTGCCAGGAGTACCTGGCGAGTGTACGGTATTGAGAAGGCGGTTGACGGAAATCCCGCTAAACTGGTCTGGGTTCCCGGAAGCATTGGGAAATTCCGTTTTTGCGATAAGCAGCACGCTCCGGGTCAGCGTCTCGACGGAGCACGATTCCAGTCGTGTCCCGGCGCCGATGCTTCTGGCAGTGTGGAAAATTCGCCCGTGTTCGCGAAGGCGCTGGGGACGCGTAACGAGTCGTTGCTGACGGCCATTGAGGGGGTTAACGCGGGGAAGAAGTCTTTACTCGCGTTCGGTAACTCGGACGTGGAGGTGGCGCTCCGGACGATTCTTGCTTCAACAGCATCCGGAGCGGAGATCTCAGCCGCGGTGACGCCATCTCTGGTCGCCTCGATCAAGAAGTGGTTTGGGGAGGAACCAAACGCACCCGCCTGGATGACCTGCGGAATTGGGTGCTGTGTAGCTGACAACTGACTCTCCGGCGTTAACGCTCGAGCATGATGCAAATTCACCGCTCGTTCAAAGAAGGAGATTTGCGTCGCCGGGCGTTGCCCGCAGAAACGCGTCCATCGCCGCAGTCACCCGCTCCGGCTGCTCTACGCTGCTCGAATGCCCTGCCCCGGGAATCCGCACCAGCGTACTCCCGCGAATGGCCGCGTGAATCCGGTCGGCCTTGGCCGGAACCGTCGCCACATCCTCGTCGCCTACAACGATCAATGTCGGCACCGTGATCGACGCCAATTCGTCGTACACACCCTCGCGTTCAATCACGCCATTCACGGCGCGCCAAATATCGCGTCGGTTCGCCGATAGCTTGGCTTTCCACACCGCACGTTCGGCGGCGCGCGCGGGATCGGTCAGAAATGTTCGTCCAAACATGATGGACAAAACCTGCTCTGCCACGACGCCCAAGCCGAGCCACCGCGCGACCCGATTGAGCATCCGATAGCGCGGCACGTTGGCGACGGGCTCGGGGTCGGCACTGGTTTCCAGCAACATGCACGTTCGCAACAGGTCGGGGCGCCGTGCCGCCAGACGCATCGCCACAAATCCGCCCATCGACAGACCCACAAAATGCACCGGTGACACGTCCAGCTGTTCAATCAACGCCACAGCGTCGTGGTAGCAGTCTTCGATCGTGATGCACCTCACGCGGGGCACATCACTCTGCCCCTGACCGCGATGGTCCCATGCGATACAGCGGAAACGATCGCGAAAGGCGGCAACCTGCGCGTCGAACATGCGGGTGCTCCACAGCAGGCCATGCGAAAACAGCAGCACCGGCTTGTCGCCGCCGGTGTCTTCAACCCACAGGCGAGTGCCATTGACGGCGATATGGGTCAAGTGCGGACGGGCAGAGGCGGTGAACAGAGGAGGGAGCAGACCCGGCAACGGTCGCGTCGGGAAAGCTGACGCTGGACGTGCGATTCCACCATGCTAGTTTCCTCAGCGGACGCGGCGTCTGTCGCGACTCCAATCTACGACGCCGTCACACGTGGTCGACACTCAGAGTAACCCGGCCGTCACCGGTACCATGACGGCGGAATCACCGGTGCCACCGCAGCGGCACCATGCGGAATCGAATCCCACCGGAAAACGTCTCGCGCTGTTGACGCTCACGGCGCTCGGCGTGGTCTACGGCGACATCGGCACGAGCCCGCTGTACGCGCTGCAGGAGTGCTTCAAGCCGGAGTATGGATTGTTGCCGACGGCCAACAATGTCTACGGCGTGCTGTCGCTGATCGTGTGGGCCCTGATCAGCATTGTGGCCATCAAGTACATCGTGTTCATCATGCGGGCGGACAATAACGGGGAGGGCGGAATTCTCGCCCTGCTCGCGCTCATCTTTCGGGAAGAACGGGAAGATGGCATGTCCAGGCCCAAGCTGGCCGTGTACACAACCCTGGGACTGTTTGGCGCGGCGTTGTTGTATGGCGACGGCATCATCACGCCCGCCATTTCCGTGCTGGGTGCCATGGAGGGTCTCAAGGTTGGCGCGCCGTCGTTTGAACGGTTTGTGGTGCCGGCCACCATGGTCATCTTGTTCGTGCTGTTCCTGTTTCAAAAGCATGGCACGGCGAAAGTGGGTGTCATTTTCGGACCCGTCATGATGACCTGGTTCGTCACCATCGCGGTGCTGGGCCTGCTCGAAGTGCGTCACGAGCCGGAAATTCTCGCCGCAGTGAATCCCGTGTACGCGGTGCGATTTTTGGCAACGAATGGCCTGAAGGCGTTCTTCCTGCTTGGCGCCGTGGTGCTCGCCGTGACCGGCGCCGAAGCGCTGTATGCCGACATGGGACATTTCGGACGAAAGCCCATTCGCACCGCGTGGTTCTGGATGGTGATGCCGGCGCTGATGCTCAATTACTTCGGACAGGGCGCGCTCATGCTGCGCAATCCGTCGGCATCGGTCAACCCGTTTTACCTGCTGGCACCCGATTTCTTTTTCATTCCGCTTTTGGTATTGGCCACGCTGGCGGCCATCGTGGCATCGCAGGCGCTTATCTCGGGCGCGTTCTCCATCACGCAGCAGTGTGTGCAGTTGGGTTACTCACCGCGCGTCACCATCATTCACACGTCTAAAACCGAAGCCGGGCAGATCTATATTCCGGAAGTGAACCGGCTGCTCATGCTGGGTTGTCTGGCGGTGGTGCTGTATTTCGGATCGGTGTCGAGGCTTGGAGCAGCGTACGGTATTGCCGTCACTGGGACGATGGCCATCACCACGATCCTCTTTCATGAAATCGCACGGTCGCGTTGGAACTGGTCTCCACTCAAAGCCGGCCTGTTGTCGGGCACGTTTCTGATCATTGACCTCGCGTTCCTCGCGTCGAACGCCACAAAAATCCTGCACGGCGGTTGGGTGCCGCTGGTGTTGGGATTGGTGCTGTTCACCCTGATGACCACGTGGAAGCGTGGTCGCACATTGCTCCGACGCCTCCTGACGGAGCGTTCGCTTCCCATCGCCGACTTCGTGAAGAGTCTGGAGCACGGTGGACCGGTGCGTGTGAAGGGGACGGCGATTTTCATGACCTCCGAAACGGAAGGGACGCCGGTGGTCCTGCTCCATCACCTCAAGCACAACCGGGTCTTGCATGAGAAGGTGATTCTGCTGTCCGTGGTGTCGGAGAAAGTGCCTGAAGTCCCCAGAAAGGAGCGCATTACCGTTGTGGCGTTGAGCCAGGGCATCTATCGCGTCAA
>JANMRE010000785.1:0-6453 GCA_031370885.1 Gemmatimonadaceae bacterium | reverse complement strand
GACTGCATCACAACTTCGGTGACCGTGTTCTGGGTGCCGATATCGCGCTCGCCAGTAACCTGCCATCGGCGGCGGGGGTTTCCAGCTCGAGCGCATTGGTGGTTGGCCTCACGCTGGCCGTGTCCGCACTCAGCGACCTTGCGTCAGACCCGCAGTGGCATGCGTCCCTCGTGCCGCGCACGCTCCTCGCCGGCTACTGCGGCGCGATGGAGAACGGATTGAACTTTGGCATGCTGGCGGGCGAGCGCGGCGTGGGTACACTGGGCGGTGCGCAGGATCAGACCGCCATTTTGTGCTGTGCGCCGGGCAAGTTGGATGTGTTCGGTTGGATGCCCGTGCGTCACGAACGCGAGATTGCATGGCCCGCTGATCACGTGTTTGTGATTGGCGTGAGCGGTGTTGTGGCCTCAAAAACCGGAGCCGCCCGTGACCGCTACAACCGCGTGGCGCGCACGGCGCGTCACCTCGTGAATGCATGGAATGCGCAAGGCGGGTCGGCGCGCACGTTGCATGACGTGTTCACGGAAACGGCCGTGGGTAATCTAACAGGTGCCCCTCCGGCCGAACTGGTGCGACTTGCCCAAACGGCGGCCGACGACGAATTCTCTGCGGAACAACTCGTAAATCGCGTGGAGCAGTTCCATGCGGAGACGTGGCACCACGTACCTGAGGGCGCCGATGCACTCGCGCGGCATGACCTCGATGCGTTCTCGGGGATCGTCGCGGCGTCACAGCGCGGCGCCGAGGTGGCGCTGGAGAATCAGATCCCCGAAACCGTGCAGTTGGTCGCGTTGGCCCGCGAGGTGGGTGCCGTGGCGGCCAGCGCGTTCGGCGCCGGTTTTGGCGGCAGCGTGTGGGCCATGATCGCCGAGGATGATGCCGAACGATTCGCCTCGCGGTGGCGTGATCGATATCTGAAGCAATTCCCACACGTGGCGAATCGTTTTCAGGTGTTCAGTACGCGGCCCAGCGCGCCGGCGTTTGAATTGATCTAGTGGACGCGACGGCACAGCCAGCCTCAACCCATGAACATTCACAACGACACGACAAAACGCTGGCGACCTGGTCGCAACGTACTCGCGCTGGCTGCCGTGAGTTTTCTTACCGACGCCTCCAGTGAGATCATCGCGCCGCTGCTGCCGATGTTTCTCATCGGGACACTCGGCGCGTCGGTGCGCACCGTTGGCCTCATCGAAGGCGGCGCCGAGGCGATCGCGTCACTTGTCAAGTTGGCCAGCGGATGGTGGTCCGATCGGTCGCGGCGTCGCAAGCCACTCATTGTGTTCGGGTACACCATTGCCTCACTGGTGCGACCCCTTATCGGTTTCGCGCAATCCGCTCCGCAGGTGATGGCCATCCGCTTCGCGGATCGTGTGGGGAAGGGTGTTCGCGGCGCGCCGCGCGATGCGTTGCTGGCCGCATCCACTCCGGTCGCCCATCGCGGCAGAGCATTCGGGTTCCATCGGGCGGCCGACCACGCCGGAGCCGTAGCGGGGCCGCTCATCGCGATGGCGTGTCTGGCGTGGTTTGCCATGCCACTGCGGCACGTGTTCTTCGTGGCCGCGATTCCCGGCGCGCTGGCCGTGCTCGTGGCCATCTTTGCGGTGCGCGAAGAACCTGTGCCGGTCGCGGTGAAACCAGTAAACCTCGCGGCGGCAGTGACCACCGAACCGGCAAACGTTGATGCCATCGCCGCGCCGCTGCCCCGCTCGTTCACCCGCGTGATGGTTCCTATCGCGCTGTTCACGCTCGGCAACTCCACCGATGCGTTCCTGATTTTGCGCGCAAATCAACTTGGCGTGTCGATCGCCATGATCCCGCTGCTCTGGGTCTTGCTGCATGTCGTGAAGAGCGCGTCGAGTACACCCGGCGGCGCGCTGTCCGATCGCGTTGGGCGCACCCCACTCATTATTGGTGGATGGATCGTGTACGCGTTGGTGTACGCGGGTTTCGCGGCCGCGAATACGCCCTGGCACATTTGGGTGTTGTTCGCGATATACGGACTGGTATTCGGCCTCAGCGAGGGCACCGAGAAAGCACTGATTGCCGACCTTGTTCCGTCCGCGCGACGTGGTCGTGCTTTCGGCTGGTATCACGCTGTGATTGGTGTGGCAGCACTCCCGGCCTCGGTGGTGTTTGGCGCCGTGTGGGACCGATACGGCGCCAGTGCGGCCTTTTTGATGGGCGCAACACTCGCCGTGACCGCGTCGATGTTGCTGCTGCTACTTGTTGGCCTTCGTGCCGTTGGGGCCGATCGTCCGCTCGAATAGATCGAAAATGCGCGAGTACTCGTCGGTCCACGACGAAGGCCGCACGAATCCGTGGTCTTCGACGGGATACACGGCCAACTCCCAACCTGTCTTCCCCAGCTCGATAAAGCGCTGCGTGAGTCGTACAATGTCCTGGAAGTGCACATTGGTGTCGACCATGCCGTGGGCCATCAGCAAGGGATCTTCGAGTCCTTCGGCAAAATAAATCGGCGACGATCGCCGATAGGCCAGTGTGTCGTCCTGCGGCAGGTTGAGAATGCCACCCGTATACCCGTGATTGTAGTGCGACCAGTCGGTCACGCTGCGCAACGCCGCCCCTGCGCCAAAATCTTTCGGCGCGTTGAACAGCGCCATCAGTGTCATGAATCCGCCATAGCTGCCGCCGTACAAACCAATACGCTCGGGGTTGATCCCGTATTCTTTCTGCAGCCATCGCGATCCGTCTACCTCGTCGGCCAGATCGCGTCCACCCATCCAGCGATAAATCGCCGTTCGCCAATCGCGACCGTACCCGGCCGAGGCGCGATAGTCCATGTCCAACACCACGTAGCCCCTGGATGCGAGCAGGTGATTGAACATGTATTCGCGGGAGTAACTGCTCCAATAGTCGTGGACGTTGTGCATGTAGCCAGCGCCGTGCACGAATATCACGGCGGCGCCATTCGGTTGCGCGCCCATGTCCAGTGGTCGGTAAATGCGCGTTGGCACCTCCACACCATCGCTGGCGCGAATCTTCACGATGGTCGGCTTGATCCACGATCCCTTGCGAAACGCCTCTGATGTGGACGTGGTGAGTTGCACTCGGCCCGCGTCCGTGGCATCCGACACGAACAGTTCCGGCGGGACGTTGGCCTGCGAGAACACGTCGGCCATACGCTTGCCATCGGGACTCATCACAACCCGATGTCCGCCATGGTCGCGCGTGACCTTCTGGCGCGTTCCGCCGGCCACCGGCATGCGGTAGAGGTGCGTCACGAAGGGCGACTCTTCACTGGTGTGCAGCCAGAACCACTTTCGGTCTGGCGAGAGTTCCGCTTGCGTGACTTCCCAACTGCCGACCGTGAGCGCGGCTCGTGCAGTTCCATCGCGGTTGACGGTGTACAACTGCGCGTAACCGCTTGCCTCGGAGGCAAACCACACGCGACCGTCGGGCAGCCAGCCCATGCATCCGCCGCACGGCCCGCCCACCCACGCGCTGTCGCGCAACGCGTCGACCAGGTGTACCGCGCCGGTGTCGCCGACACTGGTGAGATAGCGCCACTTGAAGTCCGGCGTGCCGGCCGACAGCAATCCGGCCGAACCATCGTCGTTCCAACCCATGAATCGCACCTGTGCCGCCGCGCGGGCGCTGTCACCGCCGATCACGTGCAGCATCGACAATTTGCCGCTCGCCAACTCCAGCCGATATGCGCGAAAGCGCACATTGCCATCACCCACCTTAGTGCGCGAGCCAATCTCTTCAGTGAATCCGCTGCTGGTGACGTAGTTGGGCACTTGCGCAAGGCGCGGCTGCCCCGGGGGATTACTGGCCGTCAGTACAACGGCCGTACGCAGGTTTGGTGAGACGCTCAATTGCGCGAGGCGCTCACCAACCGGGAGATACGCCGGTTGCACACCGCGCGCGGCCGAGGCGGCACGATCGGCGCGTTGCGCAGAGTCGGCGCGCTGCCGATCGCGAATGGCCTCCAGCAATTCACGTTGCTGCCGCTCCAACGCCCCCCGCATCCCGGTCGCCCGTGCGGAATCGCGGGGCGCTGGTCCGGCGCGCACGTCGGTGAGCTGCCGCACAAGACCCGTGGCCAACTCCACCGTAAAGGCATTGCCGTCGCGCGCAAACAACAGCGACTTTTCGTCGACTGAAAAACGCGGGTCGGTTTCCTGCGCCACCGTTTCGGTGAGCCGCCGAGTGGTAGCCTTTTTCGTATCCACCAGGTACAGGTCGCCGCGTGCCGTCACGGCTTTGCGCAACCCGTCGCGGGTGCGCGGTCCGTCGGCAATAAACGGTGCAACACTGTCCATCTGCGCGTCGCTCACGCGTTCGGGCGTGGCCGCCGCGACCGCGCGTACGCGGTACGGGCGCAACGGTTCATCCCACGCGGCGGCCGGCGCATTCCACTGGAAGTAGATCCACTGGGCATCCGCGCTCCAGCTCACATTCTGCGGTTCGCGCCCAAAGTGCTCCGGGCCGCGCATGATGTTCGCGATCGTGAGATCGAAGCCGCGCGGCGCGAGTTGCGCTCCGAGTGTGAACGGCGCACACAACACGCCAAGAGCCATCCAACGCAGCATCCGGATCATGGTCGGGCGGAATTAGGGGTGTCGACGGAGAATGCAACAAGGTAGCGCGTAAGACGAGTCGAACCCCAGCAGTCTGGAAGTCTCCCGTCTCCCGTCTAAGGTCTCCCGTCTCAAACGCCCTCGGTCGTTCTAAACAACCGGAGCCTTGTCAGCAACACCGCGATCCCGGCTGCCTATACTTGTCCGCCAATCGCTCGCGCTCAAACGTGCGCGGATCGAGTGGGGTGCAATCGGGGAAATGGCGATGCATATGCGCCAGGTACGCGTCGTAATCCGGTACGCCGATGATGCGACGTACCACGGTCGTGATGCGGCGCAGCTGCGCCTGCCACCCCGACGCGGGAGCACGCGTTGGCGGAGCGGAACCGACAGAATCCGGGCTGAATTCACTCGCGTTCGACATGGCGTAACGGGAAGGGACCGGAGCGTGATCGGAGCGACCCTCGGTGAAACCTCGTACCCCGACCCGGAATTCGCGAGAGTCCGCGCCGCGCGATTCAGCGGCATGGATCGCGCAGACTCCGTCGGTGGAACCCTTCAAACGGTTCGCCGGTACGAGGCGCATGCGCCGCCGCATCCTCCTCGCCTTCGCCCTCGCCACCGTTGCGTCCGGCTGTCTGCCGTTGATCAAGGGACAGAGGGACACGCCGGGCATTATTGCGAGCAAAACGCCGCCGCTCACTCTGGTTGCCACAAGTGGACTCAAGTGCGCAGTCGACCCAGTGACCTACGCCCTCGTGAAGCCGGGTGAGCAATTACGCTGTTCCTGGCAGGTCTCCGACTCCACACGACCGACAGCATCACCCGACATCCGCGTCCCCGCGACGAACGATGACAAACGCCGGGGGTCGCCACTGAACACCAATGTCGATGCGAGGCCTTGGTGGTGGCCGTTCGGTCGCAAGAAACCCTGAAGCAGAGTCTCTCTACCCTCACCGCTCCACGCTCACCCCTTTCCCTTCTCACTCCTCCGCTCCCTCAACCCTCAGTCAACCAGCTGAGTCCTCACATACGGCGCTTCCGCCGTCTGGGCCGGCTTCCGTCCGCTGATCACCGCAATCCACTCGCGCATCGAATCCGCGAGAATCACAATCACCGAAATCAGGAAGAACGCCGCCACCGCCGCGTCCAGTCGATCGTTGAAGATCATCCGCTGCGCCGCCTCCACCGACTTCACCGCCTTCGGCAGCACTCCACTCGCGATTGCGTCGCTCAGCGTCCGGGCGTGCGACAGGAATCCCAGCTTGGGATCGGCGGCAAAAATCTTCATCAATCCTGCCGTCATGGTAACGACCACCAGCCACGTCATCGGCAGCAGCGTGATCCATGCATAGCGCGCCTTGCCCATCTTCACAAACACGGTGGTACCCACGCACAGCGCGACCGTGGCCAGCAACTGATTCGAAATGCCGAACAGCGGCCAGAGCGAGTTGATGCCGCCCAGTGGATCGGTCACGCCCTGATACAGGAAATAGCCCCACATCGATACGAACAGTGCACTGGCGAGAATCACGCCGGGATACCACGAGGTGCGACCCATTGGCTTGATCACCGTGCCCAGCAGATCCTGCAACATGAAACGACCCACTCGCGTACCGGCGTCGAGCGTGGTGAGAATGAACAACGCTTCAAACATGATGGCGAAGTGATACCACAGCGCCAACGCGCCTTCACCGCCCAGCACCTTCGAAAACAAATGCGCCATACCCACCGCCAGACTGGGCGCCCCGCCCGTGCGTGACAGCAATGACGATTCGCCTACCGACTTGGCCAGGGCGTCCAGTTGCTCCGGAGTAACCACAAAACCCCAGTTCGCGATGGCGGCCGCCGCGCTCGCCGCCGTCGTGCCCAGTGCGGCCACCGGCGCGTTGATGGCGAAATACAC
>JANMRE010000764.1:0-2294 GCA_031370885.1 Gemmatimonadaceae bacterium | reverse complement strand
TTCCCCAAGCGGAGGAGCGTCGCCATTCGCTGCAGCTATTTACTGCGGAATCGTTCGGCTGTCGCGTTGCGCGATATCCATGTGAGTATTCCGGAGCGGGTGCGCGTGAATCGGCTTGATCTTCCCGCGCACGATGTTCTGCTCGAAGACAAGACACTCGGCTATCGCATTCTCCGCCTGCGGAATCCGATCGCACCGGGTGATTCGATCGACCTTGGTTTCGACCTTGCCGCAGACAATCCGGGCTTCGTCAACAACGGTACGCACACCACCGTCATCGACAACGGTACGTACTTCACCAAGCGCGACTTCTTCCCGGTGATCGGTTACGACGCGCATCGGCAGCTCGACAAGTCCGACGAGCGGCGGAAACGCGGACTGGAACCCGTGATTCACTTTCCCAAGAGAGACGATGTCGCCGCGCGGCAGAACACGCCCCGTGCATCAGACGCCGACCGCGTGGAGTTCGAGTCGACGGTGTCCACCAGCATCGACCAGACCGCCGTCACGTCAGCCCCGGCGGCCACCCAAAATCCCCCATCTGTGGCCACCCCAAACTCCCCCAGCTGGCGTGATGGAGTGAGTCCCTAATTCGGGGGGCCATCCGCGGGACGTTACGCTACCTCTCTCACCTTGGTGCGGGAGGAAGGAGTGAACGTCTTGAAAGCCCATCTACGGATTACCATCACCACGTTGCTGGCGCGCGGTGCGTCGCAGCACGAGATCGCCCAGCGCACCGGGGTCGATCGCAAAACCATTCGACGCCACGCGCGTGCGGCAGATGCCCTTGGGGCAAATGCCCCCAGGGTGGCCACCGGCTCGGCGACGGATGCCGACGTAACCACCGGTGAAATGCCCCCACCCTGGCCACCGGGAAACGACGGGATCATGGCGTCGGCGCTCGTGCAGCCCGTGGTGCCGATCCGCGTCGTGACGGGACTCGCGACCTCGGCCTGCGAGCCGCATCGCGCGTGGATCGAATCACAGGTCGCTCTTGGGCGGAACGCGGTGAGCGTGTTTCAGGATCTGGTCGACCAGCACGGCTTCACGCACCAGTACAACTCCGTCAAACGCTTCGTCGCGACGCTCAAGGCGCGTGCCCCGGAACGCTTCGATGTATTGGAATTCTTGCCTGGTGAAGAAGCGCAAGTCGACTACGGGCAGGGCGCGCCGACGCGCACCGCCTCCGGCAAATACCAGCGGCCGATCCTGTTCGTCATGACGCTCAAGTATTCGGGCAAGAGCTTTCGGAAGGTCGTGTGGAAGACGTCGCAGCTGGTGTGGGCGCAGCTCCATGAAGAAGCCTTTCGCGCCTTCGGGGGCTGCTGTCGATATATGGTGCTCGACAACCTGAAAGAAGGGGTGGTGCAGCCCGACCTGTACGAACCGGGCCTCAATCCGGTGTATGCCGCGATGCTCGCGCATTATGGCGTCGTCGCCGATCCGTGTCGCGTGCGGGATCCCAATCGCAAGGGGACGGTTGAGTCGGCGATTCAACACACCCAGGGCACGGCCTTGAAAGGGCGCACCTTCGAATCGCCCGAGGCGCAGAACGCGTGGCTCGCCGAGTGGGAAGACCGCTGGGCGTCGCGGCGCATTCATGGGCGCAAGAAGCGCCAAGTGCTGGAACTATATCACGAAGAACAGCCGCACTTGCTCCCGCTGCCGCTCGAGGGCTTTCGGGCCTTCACGCAGGGCGTGCGCACGGTCGATGATGCGGGCCTCGTGCAAATCGAGGGCGCGTACTATGCCGCGGGCGAGGCGGCGCTCGCCAGCGTGGTCACGGTCCGCGTGTATGCGCACGCGATCGAGATTCTGGATCGCACCGGCGCGGTGCTGCGACGTCACCAGAAGGCGCTGCGCAAAGGGGCCTTCGTGATGGCCGAGTCGGATCGCCTCTTCAATCCGTCACGCCACACGGCGCGGGTGCTGGCGCGCGCCGCCCAGATCGGCCCGCAGACGGCCGCGCTGGCGCAGGTGCTCTTCGCGCGCCTCGGTCGACCGGGACAGCGGGCGCTCTATGGCCTCGCGAGTTTGCCGCGCACGTATGCGTGCGCGGACATCGAAGACGTGTGCGCGCGACTGCTCGCCGCCGACTGCGTGTCGTACGCGGCGATCAAGGCGGCGCTCGTGCGACGCGCCGAGGCGGCACTGGCGGCGGTCGTCGCCGAACCGCTTACGCAATCGGGTCCGGGCATCCGTGCGCTCACCGAATACCAAACCTTCTGGGAGCAGCACGCGACCGATGAAGCATCGGCGATCCCCGCGGGGGTGTCCGCGTGACGATGTCGATC
>JANMRE010000755.1:0-11589 GCA_031370885.1 Gemmatimonadaceae bacterium | reverse complement strand
CTGCCGGTTACCCATTCACTGCCCACCAACGGGGGAAACTGATTCGGCAGCCCCAGCCCCGACGCCTGATGACACGCGGTACAGGTCGCGGCGTAGATCTTCGCACCATCCGGTGCCTGCGCATGCAACGCCACCATCGGCGGCACGACGGTGAACACCACACCAACCGCACGCACCCAGCGCGACACCCACAACCTTACCGCTTGCGACATGCCGCTGGATCAGATTTCACAAAATACGCCTTGTAGTTGGTGTCCGTGGGATTCATGCAGCCCGTCAGATTCACAATCTCCACCTTTCGAAAATCGATTGGCGCCGTCTCGGCCTGCAGCGAGATGTAGCCCTCCGACAACAGCTTGCCCGCAATCAGAACGCCGGGATTGGTATTGTTCGCCGATCCGCCTCCCATCTGCGGCTTGTAGTACGTCAACACCGTGTCGCCGTTGACAATGTGCTTGATCACCGAATCGCCCAGCACCATCGCCTCCACACGCACCCACTGGTCACCGTCATAAGTGATCGAGTTCGCGTTGATACAGTGCGTGGTAACCAACTTGTCGTTCATCACGACGTTCGTGCCTGGCGTGCACAGATTGCCGTTGGTACGCGTGCCCTGACCCAGTCCGCCCAGCAACTGGACCTCCAGCGAGATGGGGAAGTCCTGCTTCAACCCCATGCTCGCCGCCGACTGCGAATGCACCATGATACCGTTGTTGCGAATGGCCCAGCTGTTGCCGCCGCCGGCGCCGGTCACCTGCTCGCCAACAAAACGATATTCCGCTGCCACGATGTAGTACGAATACGGCTTCTGGTGAAAAATGTGGCCGAACTCGTTGGAGAAATCGGGCCATTGGTCGTACCGCACTTTGAGCATTCCCTCGTCTACGCGAAACGTATTGCGATAGTTCACGCCCATGGGAAAGCCGGCGAACTTGATGTCCCAATCCTTGAGGTCCTTGCCGTTGAACAGCGGCACCCAATCCATGGGAACGGGCGGTACCGCAGACAACAATCGATGCGCCTCGAGTTGACTGGTGTACGCCGACTCCAGCCGCATGATGGATACGGCGCGCGCCAAATCGGGCGCTGCTTCGCGACTCGCCCACGCGGCGAGCAACACCGGCTGCACTTTGTCATTGACGGCTGGAGCGGCGCGATTGCCACGCACCGATTGCAGCAGTACCGAAAACCCCAGCGTCCGCTGGTTTGACTGTGCGGCGCGCGAGAGCTCGATGAAATAATCCAGCTCCTGCAATCGCCGACGATCACCCACGTAGCGACGCCACGCCGCTTCCACCGGCGTTGCCGTACTGCCGGCATTCGCCAGTCGCGTCACCGCAGGTGTGACCTGCGCATGCAGGTTCGCGGCCGCATCCATGGCTGCGCGACCTTGCACGCTGCTGGCCAACCCCAGCAACTTCGCCCGCACGTCCTCACTGAGTGTCGTGTCCAGCACCGCCGAACGCACCAGCGGCATCGAACCCTCCAGCAGTCCACTCTCGGCCGACAGCAACTGCGCGACACCGGCGCGCTGACCGGCGCCAAGTGCGTTCCACCGCGTGAGCAGCGGGAGCGAACCTGCGTCGAGCTTGGTGTTGCCCACCAGCGCGTTCACCACCTCGCCACGGATCGGCAGGTTTACACTGGCCACCAGCAGTCCTTTCGCACCCTGTGGCACCACCCGGTTGCGCACCATCTCGTCAGCAAGCGCCGACACATCCGCTGTCGACGCGTCCATCAGTGCACGACGCAGCAACGGCGCAATGCGTTCACTGGCGTCCCACAACGTTGGCGCAAAATACGGACCACTGAACGAGGGACGCGTGCCCCACCAATCACCCGACCACGCGACCTCGCGATGATAGAGACGCGCCAGGGCCACCACGATGTCGCCCTGCAAGGCGCCCGCCGACGCGGGCCCGGCCTTCTCGATCAATGCCGATACCACCGCAGGGTCGTGCATCTGCTGCAACGCGCGCAACGCGCCCGCACGGATCGCCGCCGTCGAACCTGTGAGTGCGTTCAGTGCGGCAGGGCCGGCCTGCAACGACACCAGCGCATTCACCGCGATATGCGCCACCGTTGAATCCGGGCTGGCGGCCAGCGGAATGATCGCCGAGGCCGCGTCGCGCGCATTCAGGCGCACCAGCGCGGCAATCGCCGCAAGCTCCACTGTGGCACTCGTATCGGACAGACTGTTCACGATCACGGCGCGATTGCCGCGGCTGAATTGCGCGGTGTTGTCCACCAACGCGCGCAGCGCCAGCGCCTTGATGGACGGATCGGCCGCCGCCTTGATCAGCGTGGCGTGTGCTCGCGGTCCAACCAGTTGGGTGAGAGTGAACAGGGCCGCCACACGCCCGTACGTCGACTGCCGCTTGTCGAGTGTCAGGGCGCTGAGACGCGCCACTACGCCGCGCTTCGCGCCGCGCCGCAGTATCTCACGCTGCGCCTGCAGACGACGCTCGGCGTTCGCACCTGTCAGTTCGCGTTGCAACACGGCGTCGGTCACTGCCGACATGCTGATACCATTGCCCGTCGTGTGGCCGTTCGGGCTCACCCGTACTACAAAGCCAACAGAATCGCCCCCGTACGTGTATTCGCCACCGGCCAGGCTCGCCACAAACATGTTCGATTCGCCATCCATCGCCATGTCCGCCGGATGCGGAACGGACAAAAACCTCTCCTGCGTGACGGAATAACTGCCGCCTTTCGCCGTGAGCGGGTGACGAAAAATCTGGTTGAGCAACCAGTCAGCGGTGTACAGGTTGTCACCGAATCCGGCGGGGAAACCGGGATCATTTACCCACAAACCGCCTGTTCCTGATCCAGAGCCATAATCGGCCAGCGACCGCATATGTTCGCTGGCGAAATTCTTGTACAGCGTGGGATAACCCATGTTCGCACCGGCCGGGAGATAGTGCAAACGAATGTCCCAGCCATCGCCATCGTTGGTGTTGTCGCGCGTGAACACATGCAGCATCGGATCGACCGCCACGTCGTAGATGTTGCGCGTGCCCAGGGCATACAGCTCCAGACCCGTGCCATCGGTGCGCACGCGCACCACGCCACCACCGCGCCGCTCAATCGCAGTTCCATCTTTGCCAACGGCATGGCGATAACCGTAATCGCCCACGGCGATATACAACCAGCCATCGATGCCCATCGTAATGCCATTGGTGGTGTGGTCTGCCCCTCGGAAATCCAGTCCGAAGCCCAGACCCGTGACCAGATTCTCAGACACATCGGCAATTCCGTCACCGGTGGTATCGCGATATGCCGTGAGATTGGGCGGATGCATCACGTACAGCGTGCGTCCATCGAATGCCACGCCGCGCGGACTGTCCATCTCCGCAAACACGGAATAGCGATCGGCTACACCATCGTGGTTCGAGTCCACCAGTCGCACCACGCGCCCTTTGCCCTTGTCCGCGGTCAGCGACAAGTTGGGATCGACGCACACGAACACCACCCCTTCAACCGTGCCCGTGAGGCACACCGGGTACATCGCCACCGGTGGCGCTGCAAACAGAGTTGCCGTGAACCCGTCCGGCACCTTCAGCTGCTCCAGCATGGCGCGTTCACGGGCCGCATCGTGAGGCACCGGGCCGCTCTTCGCCATCGGCTGGGCACTGGCCACAGTGACCACGGTGAGCGCGGCCGCGAGCAGCGGCAGAGGGCGTCGGAGGGCGCGATCGAGCGTCATGGGCCGGAGCGTGGCGGGTGGGCTGGATACCGCAAACAGGATCGGCACTCAAGTCCGGTGCAGGCGCCCGAGCCGATCGCACCCGAAAGATATCCCGTCGAACTGGCTGGACGCGCTGCCTTGTCGGCAATGCTCGCGCGGCCCATTCTAGTGTTCGAGTCGCAGCCCTGAAAACCAATGCATTCCCCGTCCGGAGAGAAATCGTGAACATGACGCCTGTCGCTCGTTGGATTGCCAACCCAAGCCCTGCGCGTTGGTTCGTGTTCCTCCTCGCAGTGCCTGTGGCGCACGCGCTCGGCCAATCGGCGTCGGCATCCGCGTCCGGCAAGAAGCCGCTGTCAGTGAGCGATTACTCGCGCTGGCGCAACATCGAGAACGCGCAAATCTCGGGCGATGGCAAGTGGGTGACGTATGGACTGCGGCTCACCAATACCACCGTCGTCGACTCCAAGCCGGTGTTGCACATCCTCAACCTGACTACCAATCAGGATGTGGAGGTCGCCAGCGCCTCCCAAGCCGCCTTCTCTCCAGACTCGCGTTGGATCGTGTACCAGATCGATCCGCCACCGGCGGTACGTGGCGGACGCGGCGGCGCACCTGGTGATTCAACCGCGGTCACTCCGCCAGCGGTCAATCCGGTCGCGCCACCTGCGGTCGCCCCTGATACCACAAACGGTCGCGCCACGCCGGTCACACCACCGGTGCGCCGCTTCGAACTGCGCGAACTGGCCTCCGGACGTGTGCAGTCGTGGCAAGACATGCAGTCCGCCACGTTCTCGCCAACGTCGAGCCACGTGATGCTTCGCCGACGCGCCGCAGGCGCAGTTGATGGCGCAGGCGGACGCGGCGCCGGCGGACCACCCGCTCAACCGGCTGCACCAAGTGCTGGCCCCGGTGCCGCGCGCGGCGCCGACGTCATCCTGCACGATCTCTCCGCCGGACGCAGTCAGTTCCTCGGCAGCGTCGGCGATATCGCCTTCAACAAGAAAGGGGACCTCCTCGCCTACACGGTTGACGCCACTTTGCACGAAGGCAATGGATTATTCGTCATCGACGTGCCAAGCGGTCGCACCGACGTGCTCGACAACGACACGCGCAACTATAATCGCCTTTCGTGGAACTTCGAAGGTACCGCGTTGGCGGTGCTCAAGGGGCGCGAAGTGGCGAAGATGCGCGAACGCGACAATGTGCTGCTGGTATTCAGCAACTTGCCTGCCGCACTGGCCAACGCCGAGGCAGCGCCCGCCAAACTGGATCCCGGTACTGCCGCCGGTTTTCCAAAGGGTTTCGTTATCAGTGACCGCGCCGCGTTGGCGTGGAGCGACGACAATCAGCGTGTATTCATGGGTATCATTCCTCAGCGATCGGCCGCTGACACGGCCCGCCGCCGCAGTACTGATTCGATTGCTGATGTTGATGTGTGGCGTTCGCAGGACGAACGGATTCAGTCCGAGCAGATGATCCGCATCGAGGCCGAGCGGAATTTCACGTTCCGAGAGGCGTTCGACATTGGAGCGTCGCGCTACATCACACTCACCGATTCCACCATGCGCGACCTCGAATTGCCGTTGGCCGGCAAGTGGGCCGTGGGGCGCGATACGCGGGCGTTTATCTCGGACTACAAACGTCCGGCGGCCGACATCTACCGGGTGAATACGGCAACCGGCGAACGCACGTTGATGCTCAAGGGACAGCTGACAGGCGCGGGCGTGTTCGGCATCTCGCCCGATGGCCGTCAGTTCATGTACTGGAAGGACAACAAGTATCAAGCCTACAACCTCGAGACAGGTTCGTCGAAAGCGCTTGGCGCGGGAAGCACACTCAGTTTTGTGGACACGGAGTACGATCATCCCGGGCCCAGGCCGTCATATGGCGTGGCCGGATACACGCCCGACGGCAGCGGTGTGGTGGTTCAGCACCGATTTGACCTGTGGTTGTTTCCGATGGACGGTGCGTCGGCGCCGCGCAATCTCACCAATGGACTCGGCAGCAAGAACGAAATGGAATTCCGGTATGTCCGTACCGAACCCATCGACTCATCCGTCAAGCGCAGCGCGCGGGTGGCGCGCGAGATCGATCTGACCAAACCCATCACGCTGACCGCGTTTGGCGAGTACACCAAAAAAGCCGGCTTTTACCAGTTGGTGAATGGTCAGTTGAAAGAGCTGTTGTACAACGATGCGGCCTACAGCACGCCGGTGAAGGCGGCGAAGGCCGACAAGATCCTGTTTACGCGTCAGACGTTCGCGGAATTCCCGGATCTCCAGATTGCCAGCGCCGGCTTCGCCGATGCGAAGAAAATCTCCAACGCCAATCCGCAGCAGGCCGAGTATGCGTGGGGTCGCCGCATTTTGTTCGACTACAGGAACAAGGACGGCAGGCGTCTGCAGGGCATTCTGGCATTGCCCGATGACTACAAGGCAGGCGAGAAGCGTCCGATGCTGGTGAACTTTTACGAAAAGAACTCGCAAAACCTCAATCGGTATCCGTCGCCGTCGTTCCTGACCGGCATGGGCTCGTCACCCATCGAAGCCGTGAGTCGTGGATATATCACCATGCTGCCCGATATTTATTTTCGCACGGGCTCGTCGCACACCGACATGCTTGAGTGTGTCGAGGCGGCAACGCGGAAAGTCATCGAGATGGGGTACGTTGATCCGCGACGCATTGGACTGAACGGCCACAGCTACGGTGGCGAAGGCGCGGCATTTATCGGGACCCGTTCCCGGCTCTTTGCGGCAGTGGGCATGGGGGCCGGTGTAACCGACCTGTTTACCGATTTCAGTCAGAGCTGGGGTTGGTCCTATCAGGTGACCGGTGGCAGCGGTCAGAACGGCAACGACTACTACCTGTATGGTCAGGGTCGGTGGGGCGTCTCGCCGTGGGATAACCCCGATCTGTTCCATTTCGAGTCGGCGCTCACGCACGTGCGTGAAACCACTTCGCCGTTTCTCATCATGCACGGCACCGCCGATCCAACGGTGTCGTTCAGCGAAGGCATGAATTTCTACAACGCCCTTCGCTACAACGGCAAGAGCGCCGTGATGCTGGCGTATCCGGGCGAAGGACACGGACTGCGTGGACTCGCGAACCGAAAGGATCTTACCATCCGGTACTTCCAGTTCTTCGATCACTACCTGAAGGGCGCGCCCGCTCCCAAATGGATGACCGATGGCGTGCCGTTCATCGCCAAGGACACCGTGAAAGGACCGGGGTGAATACGTGGGCGGGCGGCGCGCACCAGCAATCTCGTTGCGCGCCGTCGGCGTCGATGGTGGCCGCAAGCCACACAGTGGGAAGGGTCAACATCCGTGTCGTGCCGTAAACGGGCTTGGGATGTGCCTTGAGCCGTCCGTCTCGTAAGCAACTCAATCGTTCATCCCAATTCGGATTTAGGAGGTCATGGCACTCGGTGATGGCATTCGCCGAAACATTGCGGACATGGAGCCTGCGGAACGGGCTTTGTTCCGCGACGCACTGATTCAAATCAACCAGCGATTTCCCCCTGATTCACGCACCGATAGCCCGGCAACCGACGGCGTATCATGGTGATTCAAACAGGATGAGGTGCATCAAACTACACTCATGTGCATAGCCGACCGGGCTTCGTTCCTCGCATCGCGAGATCGTTAGTGGCCAGGAGGAAATGCTGCGCCAAATCAACCCGCAGCTGTCACGGCCAAGCGCATGACAGAAGACACGTCGCCGGTGCGCTGAACCGCCCGTCCACCACGTTCTGCGGGTTGGACTTGTGCTCCGCTGTCGCTCCGACCAGCAACATGCGGCGGCTCCTTTGAACCCCTCGCGCGCGAGCATGGCTGCCACGTGACCGGCCATGCCAGCCCAGCCGACCTGAAAGCGTTTCGTCCAGGTGCCGTCCGCCAGGAATTGCAGGCTGTCGGCACTCTGACTCAGCGCGATTCGCGCGAGAAGTCGCGAGTACACTCGACTACGCGCTAACACGACCGCCAAGCCCACCAATGCGCGACCCGGCTGGCTTACCATCGTGTTAAGCACAATCGCGAACGCCGCGATACCGAACAACGCTGGTGTTAAATGGATAGCCGGTCACGCGAAACGGACGCGGTGCTTGAGGCACGCCCCGCGATCGACAAAAGTGCATTCGCACCAGCCCCGCAGAAAATCCAGCCGGAGAACACGACGTACGTGAGCCTTGCTCGAACGTGCCTGTCACCGCGCGGAGCGCTGCCCACAGTGACTTGGCGATGATGGTCTGGCGCGTGGAAGCCTCTGCCTTACCCCCCCATCCCGCGCGGGCGGTTGGCATACCAGTCGTAATAGCGCGTGGTCACGTGGCCCTTGTCAGGAATGTGGACCAGCACGCGCCAAAAACTGGGCTCGGCCAAGGCGGCGTTGTTGCAAATGTTCTGCTGGTGGGTTCCTTGGCTAGGCGAATGAAGCGCCTCGCGCACACCAGCGATATCCGGTGTGCCACTTACCCACCGACGAAGGAGTGACCGTGCCAGTCAGATGTGCTCAGGCCACGTCGCCAGCGCCGCCCGAATGGCGAGACCGGCTCGCTGATTTCTCGCTCGCCCCGCCGGAGCTGGTATCGCGTCGGCAACTGGGTAGCCGGTGCGACACCAAGTTCGTTTTGCCGCCAGCAGCGGCGCTGGAGTTTGTCGCGACGATGGCCGCCGACTACCTCGTGTTGCTGGCCACGACCGAGCCCATCGCGACGTATCGGACCCTGTACTTCGATACCGCGGCGCTGACCTGGTTTCACGCACACCGATGCGGGCGGCGGCTCCGTCACAAGGTGCGCGTGCGCCACTACATCGACCGCGGCATTTCCACGCTCGAAGTCAAGACCCGACAAAGCGAGCAATTGACCACCAAACGCGCGCAGCCACACCCATTCCTGTGCGACGCGCTCGACGCCGAGGCACGCGCCTTCGTCCAGGCCACCAGTGGTCTGGTCGCACCCGTGATCGCGCAAGCCTATACGAGCTTCCGGCGAATCACACTGTTACGCACCGATTCCAACGAACGCCTCACGATCGACCTCGACCTCGTTGTAGAGGGGCGTGAACACATGGCGACGTTTGGCAACGTCGCCATCGTCGAAGTCAAACAGTGGCCGTTCTCGCGGACCACGTCGGCGATGCGCGAGCTCCTGCGTCGTGGCTGTCGACCGGTCTCCGTGAGCAAGTACTGCGCAGCGATCGCCTGCACGCAACCACAGGTGCGCTGCAACCGACTCCTGCCAGGGCTCCGCGCGCTCAAGCGAGGTACCCAGTGACGTCACTCTTCGGTGGCTCGGCGCTCGTTAACTGGCCGGAGCTTGCGTCTATGGTTGCGCGCCTCACGCTCGACCTCTGCTGCTCCATGGTGGTGATCGGAGCGATCTACGCCCGGCGTCACGCGAGCCGCGAGTTCGTCTTCACGTACTACCTGTTCAACCTGATTACCTGCGTGCTCTGTCTGCTGTTACGGCGGGTCCCCACGGAGCTCGGCTTTGCATTGGCGTTGTTCGGCGTCTTTGGCATTCTGCGCTATCGCACCGAACAGATACGCATTCGCGAGCTCACGTACTTGTTCATTGTCATCGGCATCGGCCTGCTGAATGGCGTTGCCGACTCCAACGTCAGCCTCGCCGAACTGCTGCTCGTCAACGGTGTGATCATCGCCATGACGGCGTGGCAAGAGGTGCGTCCGGCGCATGACCGCCAGAAGGCCACCTCGATGCTCTACGACCAGCTTCCCTTGCTCTTGCCGACCAATCGGAGTGCGCTCCTAACCGACCTCAGCGCCAAAACGGGTTTCCGTGTGCTTTGGGTCGAGGTCGTCCGCATCGACCTCCTGCGCGATTGTGCGGAGATCACCGTCTTTCACCATGACGAATCGTAATCGTAGCAAGGCTGTCCCCCCTTTCACCGAGCAACTCTCTCATGATCCTGCGTCGCCTCTGCGTTACCGCCGCGTGCGTGCACGCGCTCAGCACACCGGCTTCCGCGATGTCACGTCGACCGGCTCATGCGCCTGACGAGCAAGCGAGCGCTCTGACCGAGCCGCAGGACCCCGTCACAAAGCAGGGCGTGAAACCCAAGCACGCGCTTGGTGGCTACCTGCAGGTGTACTATCGCGTTCGGCGCGACGCCAATGGCGATGGCGTGGTGGAACCGAGCCTCTTTCGACTGCAGCGTGTTCGGCTCCAGGCGAAAGGAAGGGTCAACGCGCGTGTTGCATACGAGGTCGAGATCGACCCTCGCGCCCCGGAGGTAGCCGGCGTGCTGCGTGACGCCATCGTCACCCTGTCGTACATCCCCCGGCACGCCATCCGCATCGGACAGATGAAGACGACCTTCGGGTACGAGAACCCCACATCGTCGTCGCGCTTGTTCACGGTCAACCGCACCGAACTCTCCGAAAGCATTGGGCGCGGCGTCAACCTTCGCGACATCGGCGTTGGCATCGACGGCTTTTTGCGACTTGGGAACGGATGGCGCCTCGAGGACGCCATCACCGTCGTGAATGGCGCGGGGCTCAACGTGCAAGCCGACGATACGCCCCGAAAAAACGTCTGGGGCCGACTGGGGTTGCGGTACCGGCGCGACAGCCTCACGGTCCGCTGGGGGACCTCGCTTGGGAACGGCGACCAGCATCAGCCTGCCGACACGGCCGCACCAACGATCCCGGCCTACACCTTCACCTTCAATCGGAGGGGGTCCGATGTGCAGATCGACCACCCGCGGCTGCTGTTCGTGGCTGAGGTGGCAACGGGCGAAGACAAGGCGCCCCCCGCCGCCGATGCCAGCGGCCGCAGCAATGCGTACTACGCGCTTGCCGTTGGCAAGACACGGTGGGGCGCGGGCCCGATCGTGCGCTACGATGTCCTCGAAGAATTCAAACGCTGGACCGTCGGCGCGTATGCCGGCCTGCCAAGCAGCAACGTGAGCTTTCTCTTCAACTACGAAAAGTTTGAAGACGCCGCCGGTGTGCACGACGATCGTGTCTACGCGCGGTTGCAGGTGCGCTTCTGAGCCAGAGCGCCGGGAACCCACGCTCGCAATCGATACGCATATCGCAAGGGGGCGACAAGCACGCCGATCGCGGTCTTCCGCTCGAGAATTCGTTGCCGCTTCGCGCGCGCGTTCGCCAGACACGCGTGTTCGGCGACGGATATCGGTATCCTTACTGGGGCTGAGCCAACTCCATCCAGCGTCATCCCGTCTATGGTCGATCGGGCAAGCGATTCGATTGCCACCCCGAGCTTGGAATACGACAACAGATTTCCCTTCGCCATTCGACGCCGCTCCGCCTCCGTCCACGCGCCGGGCGCTGCGGACGTGACCGTGGTTGTTGGCTCCTCCTCGGCGAGGTTCGCGCCGATGGTGGGGTTGGTATTGATCTCCCACAGTTGCGGCATCCCGTTGAGCATGGCGTAGTCGATGCGCCCGTACTCGACGCCGCCAAGCTCAAACATCCGACGCAACCACGGCTCATGCGGGTTCTCCTCGACGTATCGGAAATCCGCCTCAGCGGCATGCTGATCAGCGAAGCGTCCTTCGAACTTCGTGATTTGCTCGCGACTCCGGGTTAGCGAACGCGGTACAACGTGACGTCCGAGGATCATCGCCGAGTACTTGACGAAGACGCCCTCGGCGTCGGCCGTGTGACAGTACTCGACGATGAGCAGGTCTCGCAGCCGATACCCGCGCAACATCGCGTACAGCGATTCCCGAACGACCGCCCTCCGGGTATGCAGCAGCGGGGAGAGCGCTCCTGTGTGCTCAGACTCGGATCGAATAAATACCGGATAGCGGCGCCGTTGGTCGTGGTCGGCAGCCCGAGTAACCCGAAAGGTGTTCACACCGGCATCGAACGCCGCCTGAAGCAGTTCGCCACGACGAAGAAAGCGG
>JANMRE010000727.1:0-6875 GCA_031370885.1 Gemmatimonadaceae bacterium | reverse complement strand
GGCACCGCGTCGATGAGATCATCCAGCGCGTATCGCTGTGCCCCAGGGTAGATGACGATCATGCGCTCGAGCGCGAGATCCTCCATGGCGCTCCGCATGGACGGGGTGCGACGCGGGGCGTCCGCGCGCTTGCACTCGACGCCGTACAGGCGATCGCCACGCCGAAGCACCAGATCGATCTCCGCACCCTGATGGGTTCCCCAGAACCACGCCTCATCGTGTGGTTGTGTGAGCAGGACCTGTTCGATGACAAAGCCTTCCCATGAAGCGCCGATCTTCGGATGGCGCACCGGGCAGGGCCATTCGTCGCACCCGGCCGTCCGGCGCTCGCACCACGACATCGGACGACTGTCGCCGGTAGGCGCCGCCGTAGGCGACGACCAGGTCGCCCCGACTGGTGACGGCGTATTGCGCGACGCCGCTCTCCAGCGCGGAGCTGGGCATGTTGATCGCCTGCGCGATCCCGTCGTCGACGGTGACGGCCTCGCCGATCACCTTTCCCGCGCGCACATCGAATCGGACCGCCAGCAGCGCGCCATCCCGCATGAACAGCAACAGCGAGTCGCCGACCACGGTGCCGTGCATCGCATTTTCGAGCACGGTGGTGACCGTCCCCGTGGCGCGATCGAGCATGCGGAGCGCGGACCGTCGGGGATCCCACGCGGGATGCGTGTGGAAGAGGACACGGGTGCCACCGGCCGCCAGCGTGGGCGCGCTGACCTTCGGGAAGATGCGCGCCTTCGCGCTGTCCTCCGGCAACGGAATCCGGCGCGGAGTGCCGCCAGCCTCGGGCACTTCCCAGAGTGCGTCGGTATTCCCGATGATGATCGTGCCGTCGGCCCCCCACGCGGCCATCCCTGTCGCGCCGCCCGGGCGTTGGACGTCCAGATCATCCGCGATCCGCCGCGCCGAGTCGCCATTCAGCGCCACGCTCCGCAGCGACCGGCCCACGAAGAACCCGATGGCGCGTCCCGAGGGGGGTCCTGGAACGCGAAATCTGGCCGGCGATCCCGGCGGCGGTGCGCGGCACGCGGCTAAGCAAAGCCGAGGAAGAGCAGATTGCCCGCAAACGGATGCGCGCCCGACAGCAGCTCGTACGCCAACACGCCCCATGCATACAGATCGGCGCGGTGGTCGATCGCGTCGCCAACGGCTTGCTCGGGGGCCATGTACGCCGGCGTGCCGATGCTGCTGCCGACTTGCGTCAGCGCGCCGCTGTCATCGCGTGGTGCGGCGCTGTCGATCGTGCGCGCGGCGCTGAGGCTTTCGCGATGCCGAAGTCGGTGACCACCGCTGCGCCACCGGACAACAGGATGTTGTCGGGTTTGATGTCGCGATGAATCACCCCTTCGCCGTGCGCGTACGCCAACGCGCGCGCGACATCGCGCAGCACGTTGATCCGATCGTGCATCGACAGCGTGATCCCGCGGGCCAGCTGCGCGCGCAACGACTCGCCTTTTACGAACGGCATCGTGTAATACGACACGCCGCCGGACGTCCCGGCCGACAACACGGGCACGATGTTCGCCTGCTGCAACCGCGCCGCCGTGGCGATCTCGCGCGTGAAGCGCTCGGCGCTGACGCTGGCCGAGAGCTCGGGCGCCAGCACTTTCACCACCACTTCGCGGCCGAGTGCATTCTCGCGCGCCACGAACACGCGCGACATGCCACCACCGCCAAGCTCGCGCTCGAGGGTGTAGCCGTCGCCCAAAGTGGCTTGCAGTTGGGTGCGGAGATCAGTCATGGGTCGGACCGCGGGATCGCATCGACACCAGGCCGAAGCCGGGCGAGAAACTCGGCGACCGGCCAGCACGGAATCCCACCGATCTCCAGCTTCTCCGTGCCACGATAGAGCAACATCGGGCGACACTCCGGATACTCACCCATGAAGGCGCGCAACCCGCGCAAATCGTCGGGGCGCACGCGATCGGTGTTCTTCACTTCGAGCGCGAAGAAATCGGTGTTGCCATAGACCACGAAGTCGACCTCGATACCGGTGCGGGTGCGCCAATACGACAATTCGAGAGGCGCCCCTGAATACGCGATCCACGCGCGCAGATGCTGCGCCACCAGTCCTTCGAGCGCGGCACCATCCACCTCGGCCGGACGGTCCAGCGGGCCGGTGGGACGCAGCGCGCGAAAGACGCCGGTATCGAAGAAATAGAACTTGGGGTGCGACGCGGTCGCGCGCGAGGCGCGTTTTGTGAATACCGGTAGCCGGAACGCCACGAGCAGATCTTCCAGCACGTCGAGGTATCCCTCCACGGCTTTGCGATGGACCGCTGTTTCGCGGGCGACGTTGCTGATGGTGAGCACGCTGCCATGCGAGAAACTCACGACCTCCAGAAATCGCGCGAAGTCCCCGATCTGCCGCACCAGTCCTTCCGCGCGCACCTCCTGCTCGACATAGGCGGCCACGTACGCGGACAGTGTATCAGCGGGGTCGACCGCCGACACGACGAGCGGCACGAGTCCCGTGTGCAATCGTTCATGCAGGTCGAACGACGACAACTCCGCCGCCATGAACGGATGCATGCTTCGCATGGTGGCGCGGCCGGCGAGCAAGTTCACGCCGCCACGACGCAGTTTTCGAGCGCTCGAGCCGGTGAGGACGAAGCGCGGAGCGTTGGGCTGTTCGAGCAGGTCGTGCACCACATGCAAGAGCTCGGGGGCACGCTGCACTTCGTCGATCACCACATCGCGGCGATCGCGATTGCCGAGCACCAGTTCGCGGAGACGTTCCGGGCGCGCGGCCAGCTCCCGGAATGTCTCGGGCTGCAACAGGTTGACCGTGAGCGCGTCGGGAAAGTGCTGGCGCGCCCAGGTGGTCTTGCCGGTACCGCGGGGGCCGAGGAGGAAGAAGCTGCCCGCTGGCGGGTGCAGAAATCGACTGTGCGGCTCCATATTGCAATGCAATATTTACTCGTCAACTCCATTTTGCAACACGACCCGAGATGTCGCTTTTCGTGGGACTACCGCGGCCGCCCGCCGTTGGGCGACGTAAACAGCGCCACGTCCAGGCCAAGCGAACGCACGATGGCGGCGAAGCGCGGGCTGGCGCGCAGCGGATCGTAGACTCGACTTCCCAAGGGAACAGTCACGCCGACTCCTCCCCTGCGGGCCGACTCTTCTAGCCGGGTCAAGGCTGTTGCCGTGTCGCCCTCTCCTCTCCACGCCGCACTGAAAGCATCTCCTTTTTGGAGGCTGGCAAACCTCGCATTCTGTTGCCGTAACAACGTCACAGCGCGCGCCGTGTCGCCAGTCTTGGCAATGACATTGATCGCCCGCGAGACTACCCCCGGATCGGTCGAGCTTGTGACCAACACCTCGGCGCGCCGCCGAGTTTCGGCGATCTGCCCACCCTCCAGCTGCGTGGTAATGATGAGTAGTGGTGCGCCAGGGAGCATCGAATCGATTTCCCAGGCGCGGTTGCCCAGCTCGATCGCCTCGGGGTAACGGCCTGCCACGGCAAGAATCAGTTGAGCGTTGATAAGACCTCCCACGCTCACCGGATCCAAGGCAGCAGTCAACACGGCCGCTTCGGCCGCTTCATCCACACGACCGACTGCTGCCAGGAACCGCGCACGATATAGCTGCGCGATCGCGCTACGAGCATCCAGTCGAACGGCCCGCAGCGTGGCCTCGTCCGCCGCGCGCCACTGGCGCTGGTACGTACGGGTTACCCCGAGGGCCGCCCAACCGTCGACGGAAGTTGAGTCGAGCGCCACGGCGCGTTCGCTCGCCGCCGCGGCCTTTGGGAGCGCGTCGATGTACTCCACAAAGTTGTAGATGGCAAGCTGAATCCAGGTCTGACCAAGCGCCGCATGGGCGCGCGCGAACTGCGGATCCCGGGCGATCGCCTGCTGGAAGTAGTCGCGGGCCCGCAGGAGGCTTGGACCGCGCCGCTCATACAGGTACATGCCCCGCTGGTACAGATCGTACGCTTCGAGATCGTTAGTGCCGCGCGCCGCCGTGGCCGCCGGTGCGGCACCGCCCGCCAGCGTGACCTGCAGCGCCCGCACGATCGCCTGCGCAATGTCGTCCTGTACGGCGAACACGTCCTTGGCATCGCGCTCGAAGCTGTCGTTCCAGAGCACCAACCCGGTCCGAGCGTTGGTGAGCTGCGTGGAGACGCGCACTTTCCCGCCCGCGCGGCGCACGGTGCCCTCGAGCACGCCGCCCACATTCAGCGCCGCGCCGATCTCCTGGGCCGACTTCTGCTTGCCGCGAAACGCCGCCGCCGAACTGCGCCCGGCGAGTTGCAGACCGGGCACTTTGCCGAGCGCGTTTGACAGTTCGTCCGCCATGCCCTCAGCGAAGTACGCGTTGGCGGTGTCACCACCCACGCTTTCGAACGGCAACACCACGAGCGAGCGCACCGGCGATGCGCTGTCGGCCGTGACGGGGCCCGTCTCCGTGCCCGTGAGCGTCGCGTTCGGCTCGGTGGCGCGCGCGCGGAGCAGTGCCCATCCACCGATCGCCAGCACGGCCACCACAACGCCCGCCGCTACCATCGGCGTGCGCCGCCGACTCGGCGCCGCCGCTTGCTCGACGCTGCCCGAGGTCACACTCGCCAAGCGCGCGAGCAGCGCATCCGCACTTGGCGGACGCTGCGCCGGGTCCTTTTCGAGACACTGCATGACCAGCGCGGCGACGTCCCGCGGGACCCTCAGGCGGGCTGCATCGAGCGGCGGCGCCGCTTCGCTGATGTGCGCCGCCACCATGGCCTGCGGCGTACTCCGCGCGGAAAACGGATGCGCGCCCGCGAGCAACTCGTACGCGACCACGCCCCACGCATACAAATCGGCCCGCGCATCGGTGTTCACATCGCCCAGCGCCTGCTCCGGCGCCATGTAGGCCGGCGTACCAATGGACGTGCCCAGCGAGGTGAGCGTATTCCCCTCCGCCTTGGTACTGGAGGCCGACAGCGCCTTGGCAATCCCGAAGTCGGTGACCACCGCCGTGCCGCGCGAGAGCAGCACGTTCTCCGGCTTGATGTCGCGATGCACGATGCCGCGCTCGTGCGCGTAGGCCAGCGCCTGCGCGATGTTGCGCAGAATGCCGAGCGCCTCGGGCACCGGCACGCCGCCCGTCACGAGCCGCGCGCGCAGCGAGTCGCCGCGCACGAAGGGCATGGTGTAATACGGCAGCCCTTCACTCGTGATACCGGCCGCCAGCACCGGCACGATGTGCGGATCCTGCAGCGCGGCGGCGAGCTTGATTTCACGCGCGAAGCGCTCGGCGCTCAGCGCAGCGGCGCGCTCGGGGGAGAGGACCTTCACCACCACGTCGCGGCCCAGAGCATGCTCCTGCGCCACGAATACGCGCGACATGCCGCCGCCGCCGAGTTCGCGCTCGAGGGTGTAGCCGTCGCCCAAGGTGGACTGCAGTTGACTGCGCAGGTCGGTCATTGCGGACTCGGGATCACGATCAACGGAAGGCGCATCCGGCTACGGCCGCACGTGGGGGAGCAGGTCGCTCGTCTCCACCCTCTGGAATTTCCGCATCGCGACATGCGACGATCCGCCTCATCGCCCGCGCGCCGCAAACGCTGCAAAGTTCTGCAGCACCATCAGCGAGCGAGCCCGCTGAGCGTTGAGGCTCACGTACATCTCACGGGTACCGGGGATGAGCGTGAAACGCACGTTGCGGTAGACGTCGCTCATCCCCTCGAGGGTTGACGTGGGCACCACGACGCGCGGCGGGCCCACCGCTTCACCGTTGGCGTTCACGTCGACGACTTCGATGGTGCGGTTGGCGCGCACAAAGTAGATGGAGCGCCCGTCGTCGCTCCACGCATGAAAGTCCACGTAGCCCTCCACGACCGCGATGGGCACACCCGCCGTGCCGAAGGGGCGGACGAACAGCCCGCGTCGCGCCCCGCTTCGTAGCGTGTACGTGACGAGGCGGCGGTCTGGAGACAACTGCGGGTCGCCCACCGAGGCGCCTTCGTCGAACAGCTTGTGCTTGCTGCCGTCCGACGCGTCGAACACCCACGCCTCGGCGAATCGCGTGCTGCTGTCGGGCGACAACGCGTACAGCCAGTAGCGTCCGTCACGCGACCGGCTGCTGACGCCGAAGAGGCGACCCGCTGGAAGGCCGAAGAGCACCGTTCGGGCGCCAGTATTGGTGTTGAGTTGGAACACGCTGTCGGCCCCACTACGCTGATTGAAGGCGATGAGGCTATCACCCACCCAGAACATGTGCTCGGCGCCCGCGATCGTTCCCGCTGTGAACGGGAGCAGACGATTCCAGGAGCGGCGGGTGATGTCGTAGCGACCGATGTCAACTCCTCCGGTCGCCAGCATTCGTCCATTTGGCGAGAGCGCAGGCACGTGCCATCCATGGTCCGCCTGAGGCAGGCGATCCAGGATGCGACCATCCATGCTGACCCGCGCGATGTTCACGGCCGAGTCGCTCCCCTGTGCAGCGGTCAGCAGCGCGATCACGGTGCCGGATAGCGATGCCGCGATCGAGATATTTCCACCCGGATAGCGCGTGCTGTCGATCAGTCGGACCCGTTCGCCGGTCAAGGTGCTGGCGCTCGCGTCGATCCGTTGCGCGAACACGCCCACCGCATTGCTCACGTTGAAGAGCAACCATTCGCCGGCCGCCACCACCGCGGCGCCGCGAACGTGCTCGGTCAGGAATCGCAGCGAATCCTGGCCGACATCGCCGAGATAGCTCCGGTTCGCCGTGCTCAGGACGAAACGGCGCCCATCGGCAAGAAAGCGGGGCCGCATGCCCAAATAGCGCGCGGCTGGCACGTGAATGGTCGTGGCGACGCATTCATTCTTCGCGAGGGACGTGCGGAAGAGGCGCTGCCCGTTGTACGGCGTGTACAGAATCACGTCATCCGCGCCCCAATCGGCGCC
>JANMRE010000706.1:0-2901 GCA_031370885.1 Gemmatimonadaceae bacterium | reverse complement strand
GCAAGCACGGCAATATACACCGCGCACGGTGTCATTCCCGCGAACGCTACTGCAGCGACAGGCATCGCAATCAGTTTCGGAAATCACAAGCTCCAGTTGAGTTCCAAAGAGTTCGCGGGTTTCCTGTATTACACGCTCGGCTGGCGCGGCGGCACAAAGCGGCTCCATGCTTGCGGCACCGGTCTCTATTCCAACATTTTGCGCGGCGGGTTCGCCGAGTTGGTGGCACTTGAACTCAAGGTGCTCAGCGCACCGACGAAGATCATCGCGCCCAAAGGCGCTTCGTCGAATGCCACCGCTCCGCTCGGCCTGCCCGTGGTATGGCCCCCTGGCGAGACTCAGCCGCTGCCGACCGGACAGGGGTGGGAATACTCTAAACCTTAACGGCGGAGCGCGCGCTATTTAGCACGAAAGCGCTCGCGCGCGAGCAGCGGGCTGCTGGCCGGAGCGAACGGGGTGAATCGGCAGCGCAACGTGTTGCGGCCAAGGAGCACCTTGCCACTGTTATCACGACACGCTATCATGATAACGTGATTCGCACACAGATCTCCGTCGACGAAGTCCTGTACCGCAGAGCCAAATTGCTCGCGCATCGCCGTGGGATTTCATTGGCTGAGCTCTGTCGACGGAGCCTGGAGGAGACGATCGCGAGGGAGCCGAGCGATAAGCCATGGATGACGTATGCGGGAGTGGTTGAGGGCACGCCGAGCGACAGCGCATCGGTAGACGAGGTCGTGTACGGTCGCGAAGCGCCGTGAGCACCTCGGTGTTCATTGACAGCGGAATCTTTATCGCGTTGATGAGCCGAAGGGATCGCTGGCACCAGCAAGCGGTCGCGCTGTTCAGCGGTCCTACACCCAGATGGAGCACGTCGGTGCTTGTGGTGTCCGAAACGTACACGTGGTTCCTGCACCGAATGGGTGAGGAACATGCACGCGCGTTTCGGCAGCTCCTCGCGAACCTCACCAATTTGCGAGTATTGGACGCGACCGCTGCACATCACGCGGATGTATTGAAGGCACTCGACCAATTTCGCGGTTCCAAACTCACCTACGTTGACGCGGCGAGCCTTATGCATCTCGCGCAACGAAAGATCGGCGTCGTGTGGTCAACAGATCATCATCTTGGGTTGGGAGGTGCTGTCGTGCTTCCTCGATCTTGACCGTTTGATGGCGGGTTGGGGTGAAGCCAAGTGTGGCGGCTGCCGCGCGTTATGGCCGCCACCGCGCCAAGGGGAGCAACTGGCCAACGGACTGGGCGCGGCGCGAATACCGAACGTCTGCGGTGACGAGCACTGCGCCTTCCGTTTCGAGCGCCACCGCATGATAGAGCGTGTCGAACAGGTGATGGCCAAGGTCGGTGCTGAGTTGCATCGCGCGCGCATAGATGATCGCGTCGCCACGCATCGGGATAGCCAGATCCACGAGATTCGCGAAGCTCTCCATCGCCACACCCGGAGACTCGCGTGCAAATACCGCGCACATTTCCGCCAGGAAGTGCGGCGGTGCAATCAGGTGGTGTCGCTGCTCGACGTAGCCCTGCAAGATGTCGAGCGCTGCGGCGGTGTCGGCTTCGCCAACCCGATCGCGAAAGAACCACTTGAGTGCGACGCTGGCATCGACGACCAGCTTCACGAGCGACCGCTAACTCGGGCTGCTTTGAGTCGCGTGGCACTTCGTTCTGGCGCGTGTCGGCGACGGGCCAGAATACGTGCCGCCGCCGCTTCGCGGCGTCGTTGCTCGCGCGCTTGTTCGATGGCGTCGCGCATCATCTGTGTGAGCACCGCGCTCTTGTTCTGCCCCTCGAACGCCTCGTTAAACGCCCGCTTCACATCCTCGGGAACACTGAAGTTGATCGTCGCCATCGCCGGGTCCGCGTTGTTGAAGTATTCAACAAGCTAGGACCTTACGACGCGCAGGGCAAGCATCCTCGAGGTCGGCGGCCACATGCCAGATGTTGGACAGAAGTTGGTGGTGTCATGAGACGAGTATGACGTCCTTTCCCACGTCCTGCCCCCGATTCACCCGCTCCGAAAGCGCGCCGAGCTTCGTCCCCGTCTGGCGGGCCGTGCCGGGGGCTCCCATGTGGGGGGGATGGCGACAGTCTTCCCCCGCTCTACCCTCACCCCGTCACCTGCTCACCCTTTGGCCCTCCGTCCTCAGATTGCTCCAGCCGTTCCCTCGCGGGCGGCAGCGCTGAGCCGCAAGGGAGTAGGTTTGTGCGAGTGCAGTCCAGACAATTCACCAACCCGACACGAACACTGTGGTGACAGGCCCAGACAACCAGACCGCCGACGCCCTCCGGCACGCCATCGAGGGACAATTTCGCCTCGATCGCGAGATCGGTCGCGGCGGCATGGGCATCGTGTACTGCGCGTTTGACGAACAGTTGCAGCGCGAAGTGGCCATCAAAACGCTGCCACCCCACCTCGCGGCCGACCCGCAGATACGCAGCCGCTTTCTGCGCGAAGCACGCACGGCGGCGGCGTTGTCACATCCGAATATCGTACCCATTTATTCGGCCGCCGAGCGTGACGGGGTTGTGTATTTCTCTATGGGCTTTGTGGACGGCGAGTCGCTGGCCGAACGGATCAGCCGACAGGGCCCCGTGCCCATGTCGGAACTGCCGGCGCTGCTGGATCAGCTGGCGGCGGCGTTGGGCTTTGCGCACGCGCATGGCGTTGTGCATCGCGACGTCAAGGCGGAGAACGTGTTGCTCGATCGAAAAACCGGACGCGTCATGGTGACCGATTTCGGCATCGCGCGGGTGGCGGAAACGCAACCGCTGACGGCTACGGGCACGGTGTTGGGCACGGTGCATTACATGAGCCCCGAGCAGGTCACCGGCGACGCGCTCGACGGGCGCAGTGATTTGTATTCGCTGGGTATTCTGGCGTTTTTC
>JANMRE010000195.1:0-12195 GCA_031370885.1 Gemmatimonadaceae bacterium | reverse complement strand
AGCGGAATGAGATTGACTTGCGCATTCAACCCCCGGAGCAGCGCCCCAACCGCGCGCGCATGCGCGGGCGAATCGTTTTGCCCTTCGATCAATGTCCACTCGTAGAAAATGCGGCGACCCGTGGTGTCGCTGTATGTGCGGCAGGCCGCCATCAGTTCATCAAGCGGCCACTTCCTGGCCACGGGAACAAGCGCCGCGCGCTCCGCCTGCGTGGCCGCGTGCAGTGACACGGCCAGACGAAGCGCACGATTCTCGCGGGCGAGACGCAGGATGCCGGGCACCACACCCACGGTGCTGAGAGTGATGCGATCGGCGCCGAGTGCCAGGCCGGTATTGTCGCGTAGAATATCGATGGCATGCATTACAGCGTCGTAGTTGTGCAGCGGCTCGCCCATGCCCATCAGCACCACGTTGCGCAGTCGCGCCGATTGGCCAGTCGCCGCCGCGCGCTTCACCGCGCGTGCGACGTGCACCACCTGCGCGACGATCTCACCCGGGGTGAGGTGGCGGGTGTAGCCCATCTGACCGGTGGCGCAGAACACGCATCCCATGGCGCATCCGACTTGCGAACTCACGCACGCGGTCACCCGACCGGTGTAGCGCATGAGCACCGTTTCAATACGCTGGCTATCGACGAGACGCAGCAGATACTTGCGCGTGAATCCGTCGGAAGAATCGGTCTCGAGTGCGGTGGGCAACACGCCCACCGTCGCTTCCGAACTGAGGCGAGCACGCAGTTTGGGCGGCAGCTCGGGCATCGCTTCGACAGACGCGACGTGCACGATGTACAGGTAATTCCACAGTCGCGCCACGTGCACGGGATTCAGATCCCATTGCACGAGCTGCGCCCGAAGGTGCTCGCGGCTCAAGCCGTAGAGATCCTGTGGGGCGACGCTCACGACGCGTTGAGGTTGTAGCGCATGATGCCGGCATGACGCCCGCCCGCGTCGCGCTCGAGCGCGTAGACGTCGCCACTCGGTCCTGCAGCCGCGGTCACGACCGTGCGCAGCGCCGCCTGCTCCCCGGCGGTGAGCTGCACCTGCAACGCCGCGAGCGTGCCGGGCAGATGTGCGGTGTGTCGCGCACCCACGATCACGGCCGCCATTGCCGGTTGATCGAGCACCCAACGGAGTGCCACGGCACCGATGCTGCTCTGGTGTGCGCGCGCGATATCGTGCAGCGTGTGCAGTACCTGCTGAAATGCGTTCCAATGGCCGAACTCGTCGATGATGAGTTTGTATTTCACCAACGATCGGTTCTCCAACGGCTCGGCGGGTTCTGCGGCGCCCAGCCAGCGCTCGTGAAAGAATCCGCCGGCGAGCGCTCCGTACGCCAGCAGCGCCACACCGCGTTCGACGCAGAACGCGGCCATGTCGCCAAGCGCGCGCCGATCCAGCAGCGAGCACTGTACCTGATGCGATGTCACCGGCACACCGGCATCAAGCAGTGCACGCAGATGCGGCGTGTCCATGTTGGTGACACCGATGTGTCGAATCTTTCCCGACTGCTGAAGAGCGGTCAGATGCAATGCCGCCCGCTCGACGCCGGGCACATCGTAGTCCCACCAGTGCAGTTGCACGAGGTCAAGCGTGTCCACGCCCAACCGTCGCAGCGACCGATCGACCAGACGCTCGATGTCGACACGACGCAGCGTCGACAAGGCATCGCGATCCGGCACACACTTGGTGTGCACGCGAATCGGGGGCGCCGATGGGCCATGCGTTGCGCGCCATACCTGAAGGAATTCACCGATGAGTGCTTCGACACCGGAATAGATGTCCGCGCAGTCGAAGGCCGTAATACCCGCCTCGGCGAACGTCATCATGTCGGCGAGTGCACCATCGTGATCAACCGCGCCGTGACCACCGGCCAACTGCCATCCGCCCTTGATGATCCGGGGAATGGTGTAGCCGGGGGCGATGTGCGCGGTGGGCACCATCATGTCGCCGATTCGCTCACGGCTGGCAGCGGCACGGCGGTCACGCTGGCATGACGAAACGTTGTCGTTCCGGTACGCGTGATGCGAAAGCGCGCGCCGCAATGCGGATCGGGACACGCGACCTCGGCGTCGGTGGTCATCCAGTCATTGGGATGCGTGGGACGCTGCTTGGCAGGCAGCAGCGGCAACAGTGCGGCCAGCGGATACAATGGAAAGGTCTGGCCGGGCGGAAAGTGCAGATTCTCGCCAACCAGTGCGAACCAATCGCCTGCCTTATGGTTGCAGATCATCGGCCGCTCGGTCGCGATCACGTCTACACGCAGGTCATAGAGCGGAAAAGAGTCGTCGGACATGGCGCGAATGATAGCCCGGGACGATCTTCTCCGGCCATATGCCACGCTCACCGGATACCAGCGTCGTTGTTGCGCCGCTCACATTCTATGGCGGTCTCACGGGCGCGCTGGCGCCGTTTGCCTGCTTCCTTGTCGGCGTGGCGGTTCTGGCGCTGAATGGCGCGCCCGATGAGAAGGGATTTTGGCCCATCCTCCTTCTCGCGTTGACAATCGGGCTGCTGCTGGCCCGCGACCGCGCGCGATATGCCGATGCGATGCTGGATGGCATGAGTCAGCGTGTGGTGATGGTCATGCTCTGTGCATGGCTGTTTGCGGGCGTTTTGGGTGCCGTGCTGGGGGCGGCCGGATTTATTGCCGCACTGGCGTGGCTGGCGCGAGCAACGCATCTCACCGGTGGTGGGTATGTCGCGGCGGCGTTCCTCGCGTGCGTGATCGTGTCTACGGCTACGGGCACCAGTTTCGGGACGATTCTGCTCTGTGGGCCATTGCTCTATCCTGCGGGAGGCGCCGCCGGTGCCGCACCCTCAGCGCTGATGGGAGCGATTCTCGCCGGCGCGACATTTGGCGATTCCATTTCGCCGGTGTCAGACACGACCATCGCATCGAGTGGCACGCAGCACGTGGATATTGGCGGGACGGTGCGCAGTCGGTTGGTCTATGTCATTCCCGCAGGATTCGTGGCGCTGGTGGCGTCGGCGTTGCTGGGCGCGGCTTCGCCCGTGAATGCACGTGCTGCGGCGGCAACCGATCCAACCACAATTGGGGCCGCGCCCGCGTCTGCGCTGATTCTTCTGCTGGCACCGCTGCTGGTGATCGGAATGCTGCTCGCCAAGCGCCATCTGATCGAAGCGTTGCTGTTTGGCATTGCCAGCGCGACGGTGCTCGCGCTGGTGCTGGGCCTCATCACTCCATTCGAGCTGTTGCACATTGCACCCGGCACATTTGGCGCAACGGGCATTGTGGTGGACGGCATGCAGCGCGCCGTGGGTGTGAGTGTGTTCACGCTGCTGCTGGTGGCATTGGTGGGAACGCTGCAGGCTACCGATGCGCTGGACCGACTGGTGCTCGCAGCACAGGGCCGCGCGTCGTCGCCGCGCGCTGCGGAATCGTGGATTGTGGGCGTGGTATCTGGCGCCGTACTGCTGACCACGCACAGTGTGGTGGCAATCCTCGCCGTGGGCGAGTTTGCGCGACAGACGGGCGAACGATTTGGCATCCCGGGGTACCGTCGGGCGAACCTGTTGGACATGACGGTGTGCACGTGGCCATTCCTGCTGCCGTACTTTCTGCCAACGATTCTGGCGTCGAGTGCGAGTCGCAGTGGTGAGGCCTACCAAATGCCCGCGTTGAGCGCCGGTGCGATCGGGCTGTACAACACGTATGCATGGGCACTCGGGTTGGCCATTGTGATCGCCGTTGCCACCGGGTATGGACGACGGCAGGAGCAAAGTCCGCCTACGTGAGCCGACGGCTTCCCGCCGTCAGAACACGCAACTGCTGCGCGCGGGAATTGTGATCGCGGTGCGCGCGCCCCGCTTGACGGGTGCTCTGCACACGCCCATCGCGTCGTTCACACCCACCGCGCCGGCCACGTCGACCGTTACCGACGTCGTGTCGTTGTTGATCGCAATTGTACTCGCGCCTCGGCGATACACGAACACCCGATCATCGATGAACAGGTGCTCGGTGGTAGCCCCACGCAGGTCGGCGCGCTGGCCACGAATTGTCAGCAGTCGCTGCACGTGCGCAAACACCGACTGCTGTTCGGCGGTTCGCCCGCCCGCCACAAACGCATCGCGCACATCGCCACGCCATCCGCCAGGAAAGTCCCGTCGATTGTCGGGATCGTTGCCACCCGCCAACGCGATTTCGTCGCCATAGTAGATGAGCGGTGTGCCGCGAATGGTGAGTAACAGCGTGAACGCCAACTTGAGTCCGGCCACGGTCGCGCCCTTCTCGTGCATGAAGCGCTGCACGTCGTGCAGCCCCAGCAGCGTCACCAGCGACGTGGGGTCGCGATACAACTGATCGTGCGCCAGCACTTGCCCGATCGCGCGAATCGACTGCCCTTCGCCAAACACGCGACGGATCGTAAAGTGCAACGGGAAGTCGAACATCTTGTCCACGCCCGTGCGTACGCCATCGAATGCCGTGCGACTGCCCTCGAAAAACGAGATCATCGCCGGATCGCCATCCAGCACTTCACCAACAACCTTGAGCGTCGGGTACTGTCGCTTGATGGCCGCCATCCAGTCGCGCCAGAACGCACGCGGCGCGTACGGCCAGGTAACCTGGCGAAAGCCGTCCAAGCCACTGACACCCACCCACCAACGCGTGTTCTGGAAGATGTAGCGTGCGACGTCGGGATCGTCCTGGTTCAAGTCGGGCAGAATGTTCACGAACCAGCCGTCCAGCGTGTTGCGGCGCATGTCCGCCGTCGCATTGGGATCGGCCAGCGTCCACGTCTGCCAATCGTTGTTGGGATGGTTCGCTTCGGTGCCGTGGAACCAGGTGGCTGTTGGCGCATCCTTCACCCACGGGTGATACGGCCCGGTGTGATTCGCCACCATGTCGAGAATGATCTTGATGCCGAGTTTGTGCGATGCATCCACGAGTTGCCGCAATTGCGACAACGTGCCGAAGTGTTCTTCCACGCCGTAAAAGTCTGTCGCCCCGTAACCATGGTAGTCGGTAATCGCCTGGCCGTCGTACGTTTCCTTGGCGTTGAGCCCGTTGTTGTTGTCGTAGATGGGATTGAGCCAGATCGCGGTGATGCCGAGCGACTGAAGATACGGCAGCTTCTGCTGCACACCGGTCAGGTCGCCACCGTGGTAATAGCGACCCTTGGCGCGATCGATCAGGTTGGACTGCCCGCTGGGACGATCATTCGTTGTGTCGCCGTTGGCGAACCGATCGGGCATCAGGAGATACATCACGTCATCTGGTCCGAACCCCTGAAATCGACCCGTCGCCGCGAGCGGCGCCGACAACGTGAATGGCACCGATATCGTGCCGTTCACCGTGCGCAGCGTGAGTGGATATGCACCTGCCGCTGCGCCGCGTGGTATGGTCACATTGACGAACGCATACGTGCCAGTGCTGTTTGTCGTCACGCGACTGCAGGCGAGCCTGGGGCACTCAAATCGCGCGCCGCCGAGATTCGTACCGCGCACCAGCACGCGTACCGGATTGATGGAATGGTTGGCCCACCAGTTGGGCGGCTCAACCTTGGAGACGGTTGGGCTCTGCGCGGACATCGCGCTCGCCAGCGACATCACGAGCCAAGGCGCGATCAACAGCGACCCCACGCCGGATGGCTTCATGCGGCCGCCTTCATCGCGTTGGCTTGCTGCGGCGGTGGAACCGGCACGACCTCCTTCACCCGCAATACCAACAGACTGGCAATGGCCATGAAGGCACCACCGGCCACCACTGCTGCCATGCGGTTGTTGTCGAGCACATGATTCATCACCCAGCCAAAACCCAGCGACGCGATGATTTCAGGAATCACGATGAAGAAGTTGAAGATGCCCATGTACACACCGATCTTGCCGGCCGGCAACGCGTTCGCCAGCATGGAGTACGGCATGGAGAGCGTGCTGGCCCAGGCAATACCAACCCCCGCCATGGACAGCAACAGCCATCCCGGTGTGTGAATGACCGACACCGACGCGAGCCCTGCGGCACCGGCCAGCAGACAGAGCGCGTGCGTGCCTTTCGCGCCGCGTCGCCTGGCGAGTGGTGGCAGGACGAATGAGAACGCGAAGCACACGGCCGAGTAGGCGCCAAAGCAGAGTCCTGCCCACTCCACACCCTGTTGATAGAGCGGTGAACTGGCGTCGGGTGCGCCAAATACATTGCGTGCGACAGCGACCGGGAAGTACAGCCACATGCAGAACAACCCGAGCCACGTGCAGATCTGCACCAAGGCAAGCTGCCGCATGGTCTCGGGCATGGCGCGCACCGCAGCCGCGATGTCAGCAATGCCGTGACCGATACCGGCCGACGCCTTTTTCTCGCGCTCAAACAATGCGATATCAGCGGGCGGCTTTTCCTGTGTGGTGAGAATCGTGTACATCACGGCGCCAAAGAATGCCGCCGATCCGATGTAGAACGAAAAGCGCACGGCGGTGGGAATCGTACCGGGCGCGCTGGCCGCCACGCCAAACCAGTTGGTGAGTATCCACGGCGCGGCCGACGCCAGGACGGCGCCCAGTCCGATGAACAGACTCTGCATCGCGAATCCGCGCGGCCGATCACCTGGCGGGAGCAAATCAGCAACGAACGCGCGGAACGGTTCCATCGAAATGTTGATGGAGGCGTCGAGAATCCAGAGCAGTCCCGCGGCCATCCACAGGGTGCTGGAGTTGGGCATCGCCAGCAGTGCCAGCGAACTCAGGATCGCCCCGACCAGAAAGAACGGCCGTCGACGCCCGAAGCGCGGCGACCACGTGCGATCGCTCACGTGTCCGATGATGGGCTGCACGATAAGGCCGGTGAGTGGCGCGGCGAGCCACAACATCGGGATCTGATCGGCGGTTGCGCCAAGGTATTCGTAGATGGCGCTCATGTTGGCCATCTGCAGCCCCCAGCCGAACTGGATGCCGAGGAATCCAAAGCTCATGTTCCAAATGGCGCCGAAGTTGGTCGCGCCGGAACCGGCTGTTGCTGTGGTCTCGCGGGGTGCACTCATCGGTCGTACAACCTCGTCAGATCGCGCAAACGGGGCGCGATGTCGGGTGTGAGTTGTTCCCAGGTGAATCGGAACTGCCAGTTGCCGGCCTGCCGACCCGGCAAGTTCATACGCGCTTCGCTGCCGAGGCCAAGGATATCCTGCATGGGAATGAGCACCGTATCCGCCACCGACGCGAGGGATGTCCGTATCAGCGTCCAGTGAATGTCGCGCCCATCGGTGTCGAGATAGCGGCGGGCGTACGACTTTTCCCGCTCGATGTCTTCAGCAGTTCGGGTGGAATCGGTCCCGGCATCCGAACTCCACCAGCCTACCGTGGTGTCGTTGTCATGCGTGCCCGTATACACCGCTCGTTCGCGCGGATAGGTGTGTGGCTGGAAGTCATTCGCCTGACCGTCACCGCCAAACGCGAACTGCAGGATACTCATGCCAGGATAGCCGAGTGATTCGCGCAGAGTTTCAACAGCGGGTGTGATGAGTCCGAGATTTTCGGCGATGATTGGCATGGGGCCAAGTTCGGCCGACAACGCGGTAAACAGTTCGACGCCCGGGCCTTTCACCCAGCGTCCGTGTACAGCGGTGGTGGCGTTGCCGGCCACCTCAAAGTAGGCCTCGAATCCCCGGAAGTGATCGAGGCGGACCATGTCAAACATGCCCAGTGCGGCACGCATCCGTTCGATCCACCAGCGATATCCCTGCGCGCGCAACGCGTCCCAGTCATATAATGGATTGCCCCACAGCTGTCCCGTCTCGCTGAAGTAGTCGGGTGGCACGCCGGCCTGCACGCGCAGGTTGCCGGCTGCGTCGAGTTGGAAGAGCTCGCGATTGGCCCACACATCCGCCGAATCGTGCGCCACGTAAATGGGGAGATCGCCCATCAGCCGAATGCCGCGTTCCGCGCAGGCACGTTTAAGCGCCTGGAATTGTGCGAAGAACGCGTATTGCTCCATCCGCACCTGTTCAATCTCGCGGAGATGCGCCGCGCGAAAGTTCTGCAAAGCGTCCGGCTCGCGCGCCGCGAGGGCAGACGGCCAACTCGTCCACGCCGCGCCGCCGTGTGCCTGTTTGAGCGCGGTGAACACGGCATAGTCGTCGAGCCACGCATGCTGCTGCACGAACCTTCGATAGCGATCGTCCGGCACAAACCGTTGGAACGCTTTGCTGAGCAGACGCCGCTTATGCGCTATGACGCTCGCAAAGTCCACGGCATTGGTTGGCAACGCACTGGTGGAACCCGGCACATGAATGAGCAGCGGGTTGCCGGCGAAGGCCGAAAAGCACTGGTACGGGGAATCGCCGTAGCCAGTCGGGCCCAAGGGCAGCATCTGCCAAATGGTGAAGCCGGCTTCCACGAGAAAGTCGAGGAAACGTATGGCGTCAGGCCCCAGTTCGCCGATCCCGTTCTGACCAGGAAGTGACGTTGGGTGGAGCAGGACGCCAGCAGCGCGATTGAACTTCATGTATTGAGGAGTCGGCGGGGCGACGGCGCCGATTGCAGGCCGTCGGCGGGCGATCCGCATACTCGCGCCCGACTCGCCGAAATGCCAGCGCGATCCCGTGTCGACTTCCCTCGCGAGCCAGACTGCAACCGATTGCGGCGCGCGACACGGGAGAAGATCTACCATTGCCATGTTGCGGCCCGTCAGAGACTATTGGGTTGCTCATGCCTCTCATTCAAGGAGTTCGGCTGTGATTCGTCCGACGTGGATTGATTACGTCGTCATGGCGATCTACTTCGCCGTGGTGCTCGGGATCGGGTGGGCGCTGCGCCAGCGCATGCGCACCTCCACCGACTTCTTCCTGTCGGGCCGTTCGCTGCCGCCGTGGGTGACGGGCCTGGCGTTCCTCAGCGCCAATCTCGGGGCGCAGGAAGTGATCGGCATGGGCGCGTCCGGGGCCAAGTACGGCATTGCCACCGCGCACTTTTACTGGATCGGCGCGATCCCGGCCATGGTGTTCGTGGGCATTTTCATGATGCCGTTTTATTACGGGTCGCGCGCGCGCTCGGTACCGGAATACCTCAAGCTGCGCTTCGACGAAAAGACTCGCACTCTCAATGCCGTCGCGTTCGCCGCCATGACCGTGTTCTCGTCGGGCGTTTCGATGTATGCAATGGGCAAGCTGCTGAACCTCCTGTTGGGATGGGATTTCGATACGAGCGTGATCGTCTCAGCCGCGATCGTGCTGGCCTACGTGCTGCTGGGTGGACTGACCAGCGCCATCTACAACGAAGTGCTGCAGTTCTTCATGATCGTGTTCGGTTTCGCGCCACTGGTGTGGATCGGTCTGCGGTCGGTCGGCGGGTGGGACGGCATGACCGCGAAGTTGTCGGCGGTCGCCACGTCACGCGGCCTGCCCGATGGGGCCTACGTGCACGCCTGGCAGGGCATGAGTTCGGCGGCCACCAATCCGCTCGGCATTGAGTGGTTCGGCATGGTGATGGGACTGGGCTTCGTCCTGTCGTTCGGCTACTGGTGCACGGACTTTCTGGTGGTTCAGCGTGCGATGGCGGCCGACTCGATGACGGCGGCACGACGCACGCCGCTGATTGCGGCGGTCCCGAAGATGCTCTTCCCATTCCTCGTGATCCTTCCGGGCATGATCGCGCTGGCGATGGGCGACAACGTGATTCCGCCAAAGCTTACCGAGGCCGGCGCGCCGTTGCTCGACAGTGTTGGCAAGGTGGTGCTCGACTACGACCTCGCGACGCCGATGATGCTGGTCACGCTCTTCCCGACTGGCATGTTGGGGCTCGGTCTCACCGCGTTGATGGCCTCGTTCATGTCGGGGATGGCGGGCAACGTCACCGCGTTCAACACGGTGTGGACGTACGACCTGTATCAGGCGCACATCCGCAAAAATGCGTCGGATGCGCACTACCTGTGGATGGGACGCGTGGCCACGGTTGGCGGCATCGTGTTGTCGGTCGCCGCGGCCTACGTTGCCGGCGCGTTCAATAACATCATGGAATTCCTGCAACTCGTGTTCGCGTTCGTGAACGCCCCACTCTTTGCGACCTTTGCGCTGGGCATGTTTTGGAAGCGCAGCACAGGGCACGGCGCCTTCTGCGGACTCGTTGCCGGCACAACGGCGGCCGCGGTGCACCACGGCATTTCACTCGCCGTCGGCTCGTCACCCGGCGTCAAGGGCGGCTACTTTGCGCCCCTGCTGTCGTATCCCAGTGAGATGGCACAGACATTCTGGACGGCGATCGCCGCGTTCACCACCTGCTTTGTCGTTACCATCGTCATCAGTCTGATCACCCGACCGCGGCCCGATGCGGAACTCAAAGGGTTGGTGTATTCGCTGACACCGCGTCCGGTCGACGATGTGCGTTCGTGGTGGCAGAAGCCGGCGGTCGCTGGCGTGGCCATATTGGTTCTCACGGCCGCGTTCAACGTGATCTTCTTTTGAGGAACCAACGATGAGTGGAGCGGCCGGGATGGACCTGCGAACACCAATCGGCGCGCTGTTCGTGGCACTGGGCGCACTGCTGTTGGGCTTCGGTGTCATTTCCAACGGTGACACCGCGATGTACGAGCGCGCCACGAACCTGAACATCAACCTGGTGTGGGGTGGCGTGATGCTGGCGTTTGGCGTCGCGTTCCTGGCATTGGCGCGGCGGAGTGCCCGTAAACAGCAGGCGGTTGGGCCGTCACCGCGCTGAGGGTTTATTCCGCGCGTCGGGTTCCCGGTGGCTTTCGGCCGCCCCGGCTCGTCAGATAACCAGCGGTGTCGCGCATCGAGTGACCCTGCTATGTTTGAAGAAGACGCCTTTGGTTCATGGGCGTCCCGGACACGCCGTCAGTCAGGCGTGATCGGCGCGACCCGCAAACGGAGACTCCGATGCTTATTGGACTCATGCTGGCGCTGCACGCCGCAGTCGTGGACACCACGCCGAAGGTATCGGCAGTGGATACCATACCCAGAGGGTGGGTGGCGGACCAGAAGTCACTCGACATGCGCAAGGGCGTCGCGCGCGTTGAGGAAATGTTCGAGGGCCGGTTCCCGGGTGTTCGGGTGCTGCAGCAGGCCGGCGGATTCAGCATTCAGGTTCGCGGTGTGACTACGCTCACCGGCTCCACCTCGCCCCTGTATCTGATCGATGGCATGGCCGTCGACCCGGGGCCCAATGGGCTCATCGCGCTCAACCCCAGCGACATCGCGCGCATTGAGGTGCTGAAGGATGAGACTTCACTCGCGTTCTATGGTGGTTCGCGGGCGGGGAACGGAGTGGTGCTCATCACGACCAAGCGGGGCGGGCGATAGTCGCTGAACATCGCGCGTCGATGCGTTGGTCGCCGCGAGATCCTGCCCGACGACTGACAACGTCTTCGCTCAACCAGCCGTTTGCAGCTGTTCGGCTGAGATCAGCTTGCGTCGATCAAATCGTCCGGCGAGCAGCTTGAGGCAATGAGTTGGCAGTTGCAGGTTGGCAGGGTTGGTGCGTTGCGAGTGGAATAATCGGAAAGGCACCTACCCCGCAAACCACCAACTGCCAACCCATTGCCTCAAACTGCTGGCCGGGCGATGCGTTTGGTGCAGCCAGATCCTGCCCGACAACTGACACCGCGTCGCTCAACCAGCCGTGAGCAGATGTTACGCTTATATAAGCGTGCGTCGATCAGAACGGCCGGCGAGCAGCATGAGGCAATAAGTTGGCGGTTGCAGGTTGGCAGGGTTGGTGCGTTGCGAGTGGAATAATCGGAAACGCACCTACCCCGCAAACCACCAACTGCCAACCCATTGCCTCAAGCTGCTGGCCGGGCGATGCGTGCGTTGCAGCCAGATCCTGCCCATCAACTGAAAACGTCTTCGCTCAACCAGCCGTTCTCGGTTGTTCAGCCGAGCGCTGCGGTTATGGCGGCATCCCCGCCGAGCTCCCGAGCCGCGCGAGTGCGTACTCCACGGCGAGGTCCGTCGTACTCCATAGCTGTACATCGGCACCCGATCCATACCGCATCGGCACGAGCTGCCCGTTCGTGAACCCGTAGCTCCAGAGCTCACTGTGAAAGCCTGACGCGTTCACGGCGTCGCGCACGTGCCTGATGGCCTCGCGCAGCTCACGCGCGTACTCGTTCGCCGATGGATTGCGCGATTGCTCTGCAGCCCGCACATGACTCGCCGCGCCAAGCAGGAACAGATTGACCTCGCGTCCCCAGATCACGCGCGGGCCATGATATGGGTCCATCGCAAACGCCTGCCAGACA